>NZ_VWWG01000028.1:0-57021 GCF_011753085.1 Burkholderia sp. Tr-862 | reverse complement strand
GGTGCACCGCGGCGCACCACGCCGCACCGCGCCACGCGTCGCACGCACCAGATACGCACGCTTCGCACCACACACGTGCAGGCGCCGCGCCCCGCCCGCCGCACCCCGGCCCGCCCCGCGACTGTGCATGCTTCATCCGAATACCGCTCCGCGCGGCCTTTCGCACCATTTGCACGCAGCGATTCACCAAGTTGGCTCGATACTTGCATTCCTCGCCCATTTTTTGCGCAAGGAAGCCACGGCATGGATGGTCTGAAATCCGGCGTCGATACACTGTTCCTGTTGATCGGCGCCGTCATGGTGCTCGCGATGCACGCGGGCTTCGCATTCCTCGAGCTCGGCACGGTCCGCAAGAAGAACCAGGTCAACGCGCTCGTGAAGATCCTGGTCGACTTCTCGGTATCGACGCTCGCGTACTTCTTCATCGGCTACACGATCGCGTACGGCGTCGAGTTCTTCGACGACATCGGCACGCTGTCGCAGCACAACGGCTACGCGCTCGTGCGCTTCTTCTTCCTGCTGACGTTCGCGGCGGCCATCCCCGCGATCGTTTCCGGCGGCATCGCGGAACGCGCGAAATTCAATCCGCAGCTCGTCGCGACGCTGATCATCGTCGGCTTCATCTATCCGTTCTTCGAAGGGATTACATGGAACGACCGCTTCGGCGTGCAGGACTGGCTCACGCATGCGTTCGGCGCGCCGTTCCACGATTTCGCGGGCTCGGTCGTCGTGCACGCCTTCGGCGGCTGGGTCGCGCTGCCGGCCGTGCTGCTGCTCGGCGCACGCCACGGCCGCTATGCGAAGGACGGCCGGATCGCCGCGCATCCGCCGTCGAACATTCCGTTCCTCGCGCTCGGCGCGTGGGTGCTCGCGGTCGGCTGGTTCGGCTTCAACGTGATGAGCGCGCAGACGCTCGACAAGATCAGCGGCCTCGTCGCCGTGAACTCGCTGATGGCGATGGTCGGCGGCACGCTCGCCGCGTGGATGGCCGGCCGCAACGATCCGGGCTTCACATACAACGGCCCGCTCGCGGGCCTCGTCGCGGTCTGTGCGGGCTCCGACGTGATGCATCCGATCGGTGCGCTCGTCACGGGCGCCGCGGCCGGCGCGGTATTCGTCGCGATGTTCACCTGCGTGCAGAACAAATGGCGCATCGACGACGTGCTCGGCGTGTGGCCACTGCACGGGATGTGCGGCGCGCTCGGCGGCCTCGCGGCCGGGGTGTTCGGGCAGCCCGTGTTCGGCGGCCTCGGCGGCGTGTCGTTCAAGTCGCAGCTCATCGGCACGCTGGGCGGCATTGCGATCGCCACCGCGGGCGGCGCGCTCGTGTATGGCGCGCTGAAGGCGACGGTCGGGCTGCGCCTCGATCGCGAAGCCGAATTCGACGGCGCCGACCTGTCGATCCACCGCATCTCGGCGACGCCCGAGCGCGATTGAACACCATCAAGCACGAAACCGGCGTCCGGCAGCACAGCTGACGGACGCCCGACGCATCATTACGTTTTCGATTCAAAAAACTTTCATCTAGCATCCCTACACTTCGGTCCAGTTTTCAACTTGCCTTCGCCTTGCTTGCTGCGAGCCTGCTTCGCGACGGCCATTCTTCCAACATCTGAAACTGGACTCCACATGCCCGCGTTGCCCAATGCTTCCCGTCGTCAGGCCCTGAAGATCCTCGCCGGCGCGCCCATGCTGCCCCTCTCCGGCCTCGCGCTGCCGGCCCTGCTGACCGGTTGCGGCGGTGACGACAATCCGACGGCGACGCCGGCCGCCGCCGCGTACACGTCGGCGGCGTTCTCGGCGATGGCCGCGCCCACGCTCGACAATGCGGCCGCGATGGCCACGACGACGGTCGGCTCGACGCTGTCGGTGTCGTTCTCGGACGGCTCGTCGCGCAACTTCAAGCTGGCGTACCGGCCGTTCTTCGTGACGGGCGACATGGTGCCGGACGGCAAGGGCGGCACGACGCTCGCGGGCGGCTACTACGACATCAACAACCAGCCGATCATCGACCGCTCGGTGGCCGGCAAGGAGCGCCAGTTCTATTCGGACTGCCCGGACGGCAGCTCGCTGCTGACGCTGAAGAACGCGAACGTCGCCGGCGTGAAGGGCAACACGGTGTTCGCGGTCGTGCAGTTCGAATACACGACGCGCGACCAGGCGAGCGCATCGCAGTACGGCCAGCTGCCGTCGCCGATCGCGGTGATCACGCTCGATCAGGATCCGTCCAGCGGCGCGCTGAAGGTCGTCAAGTATCACAACGTCGACACGTCGAGCGCGCACGGCCTGTGGATCACCTGCGGCGCGAGCCTGTCGCCGTGGGGCACGCACCTGTCGAGCGAGGAATACGAGCCGGACGCGACGAAGGCCGCGACCGACGCGCAGTTCAAGGCATTCAGCAAGAACACGTTCGGCGACGAGACCAAGGCGAACCCCTATCACTACGGCCATCTGCCCGAGATCACGGTGAACCCGGACGGCACCGGCACGGTGAAGAAGCACTACTGCCTCGGCCGCATCTCGCACGAGCTGATCCAGGTGATGCCGGACCAGCGCACCGTGATGATGGGTGACGACGCCACCAACGGCGGCCTGTTCATGTTCGTCGCCGACAAGGCGGCCGACCTGTCGGCCGGCACGCTGTACGTCGCGAAGTGGACGCAGACGTCGTCCGCCGGCGCCGGCAGCGCGACGCTGACGTGGATCAGGATCGGCCACGCGACGAGCAGCGAGATCGAGACGCTCGCGAACACGCTGAAGGCGTCGGACATCATGGACCTGACGACGACCGACCCGAACGATGCGAGCTACACGAAGATCCACTTCGGCGGCAAGTTCAACTGGATGCGCGTGAAGCCCGGAATGGAAAAGGCGGCCGCGTTCCTCGAGACGCACCGCTATGCGGCGCTGATCAGCGGCAGCATGGCGTTCACGAAGCTCGAAGGCACGACGGTGAACGCGAAGGACAAGATCGTCTATACGGCGATGTCGCGGATCGAGACGTCGATGGTCAAGGGCAACACGGTGTCGCGCGACGTCGCGGTGGACAAGAAGATCGCCGCGGGCGCCGTCTATGCGCTGAACCTGAAGGCCGGCCAGCGCGACACGTCGGGCGGCGCGATCGACAGCGAATGGGTACCGGTCGACATGGGCGCGCCGGCCGCGCTCGTCGGCGAGGACCTCGCCGCGGCCGACGCGCTCGGCAACCTCGCGAACCCGGACAAGATCGCGAACCCCGACAACCTGAAGTTCTCCGAAAAGCTGCGCACGCTCTTCATCGGCGAAGACTCGGGCATGCACGTCAACAACTTCCTGTGGGCGTACAACGTCGACACGAAGTCGCTCTCGCGCGTGCTGTCGTGCCCGGCCGGCGCCGAATCGACGGGCCTGCACGCGGTCGACGAGATCAACGGCTGGACCTACATCATGAGCAACTTCCAGCACGTGGGCGACTGGGAGACGCCGCTGCACGACAAGGTCAAGTCGACGCTCGACCCGCTCGTGCGCGCGAACTACAAGGACCGCTTCGGCGCCAGCGTCGGCTACCTGACGGCCGAGCAGACCAGCATCAAGCTCGCGAAGGCCTGAGCGGCCGGGGGCCCTGATCGGGGCCTCCCTGACCGCACCGCCCTCTCTTCATCACGTTTCATTCGTCGGCGCTCCACGCCCGTTCATGCGCGATGCCCATTGCGGGCGTCGCGCTTTTTTTTTGCGCGCACGCCGGCGGCACGCATGCGCGGGCCCGGTCGAACGGAGGAACAACTTAATCGTCATGAAACGGCCCGCGCCCGCCGGAACGCATCTACCCGGAAGACGATTCAGAACAATTCATACGACTGTCCATGTTGCTTCGCCTATGCTCGAACGGCACTCGCGCGCACGTCGCTCCAATGGCGCGTCGTCCGAACCGAAATGGGAACCGATACATGTCCACCACTACGCCTTCGATCGTTCACCACACCGTCACTGCGAACGGAATTCGACAACATTTCATCGACGCGGGCAGCGGGCCTGTCGTGGTCCTGCTGCACGGTTTCCCGGAAACCAGCTTCGCATGGCGCTTCCAGATTCCCGTCCTGGCACAACGCTACCGCGTAATCGTGCCTGACCTACGCGGCTACGGCGAAACCGACAAGCCGGCCGCCGGCTACGACAAACGCAACATGGCCCGCGATCTCGTCGCATTGCTCGACACGCTTGGCATCGGCCGAATCGCGCTGGTCGGGCACGATCGCGGCGCACGCGTCGCGACACGCTTCGCGAAGGACTTCCCCGAGCGCCTCGAGCGCCTTGTCGTGATGGACAACGTGCCGACCCGCATCGTCGCGCAGAACATGACAGCCCAGACGGCACGCGCGTACTGGTTCTTCCTGTTTCATCAGGTAGCGGACCTGCCCGAAGCACTGATCGCCGGCAAGGAAGCCGAGTGGCTCAGCTACTTCTTCTCCGACTGGTGCTACAACCCGCACGCTATTTCCGGCGAAGCGTTCGACACGTATGTCCGGGCCTATCGTCGTCCCGGCGCCGTACGTGGCGCACTCGCCGACTACCGCGCGAACGCGGAAGACGTCAAACAGGATCTCGCCGACGCCGATGTGAAGATCACATGCCCGACCATGGCGATCTGGGGTGAGGATTTCTACGCGGTCGGCAAGATGTTCGACATGAAATCCGTCTGGGAAAGCATGGCGACACATCTTCGGGCCGAGCCCATCGCGCAATGCGGCCACCTTCCGCAGGAAGAACAGCCGGAACGCGTCAACGCGCTGCTGCTCGATTTCCTGAAGAGCTGGGAAGGTTGAATCCGCAGCGCACCGGCATCGCGGCAGCAGGAAACTGGACGCACGGTACGCGCGATCCACTCGCTAGCAGGAACACTTCATGAATGACGTATCGAGGCCGCGGGCAGTCGTGATCGGCGGGTCGGTAGGCGGACTCTTCACGGCAACTGCGCTGCGCGCGGCAGGATGGCGCGTCAGCGTGTTCGAACAGTCGCCAAGCGAGCTCGACAGCCGCGGCGGAGGCATCGTCCTGCAGCCCCCGATCGTCCGCGCGTTCGCATTCGGCGGGGTACCGATGCCGGGCGATACCGGCGTGGATTCGACCGACCGGATCTATCTCGACAAAGGTGACCGGATCGTGCAGCAAACGCGCATGCCGCAAACCCAGACTGCGTGGAATGTGATCTATACGGCGCTGAAGCGCGCACTGCCAGCGGGCGTCGTCCATGCAGGCGAGACATTCGAGCGACTCGATTCCAACGGCGCGTGCGTAACCGCGCATTTCGCGAGCGGCCGGGTAGAACACGCGGATCTGCTCGTCGGCGCGGATGGCGGGCGCTCTGGCGTGCGCGCGCAACTGCTGCCCGAGACGCAACCCACCTATGCGGGTTACGTTGCGTGGCGCGGGCTCGTCGACGAACATGACCTGCCCGATCAGGTACTTCGCGTGCTGCGCAACCGCTTTACGTTTCAGCAGGGTGACGCACATCTATTCCTGACCTACCTGGTACCAGGCCGCGACGGCACCGTCGAGCCCGGCAAACGGCGCGTGAACTGGGTGTGGTACCGGCGTCTCTCGTACGACAAGCTACCTGAACTGTTTCTTTCCCGGGACGGCACACAGCGAGACGGATCGCTGCCGCCCGGTGCAATGCGCGACGGCAATCGGTCGGAACTCGTCGACGCGGGCCGCAACCTGCTCGCACCGACACTCGCCGCGCTCGTCGACGCAACGCACGCGCCGTTCGCACAGGCAATTCAGGATCTTGTCGTCGAGCGAATGGTGTTCGGCCGCGCGGTACTGCTTGGCGACGCAGCTTGCCTTGTCCGCCCACATACCGCCGCCGGCGTGGCAAAGGCGGCGGACAATGCGGTTGGACTCGCCGAAGCGACGCAGGCTTTCGCGCGAGGCACGTCGTTCGACGCCGCACTGTCGCGTTGGGAACGCGATCAGCAGAAGATCAACGCTTCGCTATCGGCGCTCGGTATTTCACTGGGTACGCGCATCATGGGATCTACGTGACCACCTTGGCAATGTCTTGCACACGGCGCGCTGCGCACCAGCACCGCGCGCACGCTCATGCGATCGTGTCCACCACACCACCGTCGGCCCGCAATGCCGCGCCTGTCGTCGCCGAGGCCTGCGCTCCAGATGGCGCGCCGAACAACAACTTTGCGCAATGCGGCATACTTTGGTGTTTCTGAAAACCGCTCTTCCCAGCTGCTGCGAACTTTGTTGTGCACCGATTTGACGGGCAAAAAAAAGCGCCACGGAGACCGTGGCGCTAAAAAAGTTCTAGCCATTCCGAGGGCCGTGCTAGAACCTGAGAGACTGCGCGAAACACCGTTGCCGGTTAAACTCCTGAAACGATGTTTCGAAAACGTGAGACATTCTTTCCGTTTCCGCCCGACAAGTCAAGCGGTATTTGCACCGGCTCCCGCACTTTCCGGCAATGGTCATTTGAGTACTTTCCTAATAAACCAAGGGTGAACCCGTAAAATGCCATACGATGAACGATTCACCCACGGAACATGCATTTTTTGACAATCATCTTACGATACCAACAAAATTGAAATCGAGTTTCGGAAATAGAGAGAATTCCTCGTGTCGACATCTGTAATACCTCCCGCGCCCCGGGACCGCGAATCGTCGCCGGACGAGATCACCGCGCTCGCGCGCGGCCTCGCCGTGCTGCGCCGCATCGCGGCCGCCGACGCCCCCGTCAGCAACCGCGAGCTGACCGAATTGACGGGCATCCCGAAGCCGACCGTGTCGCGCATCACGGCGACGCTCGTCAGCGCCGGCTTCCTGTTCCAGCTGCCCGACAGCGAGCGCTTCGTGCTGACCGCGTCGGTGCTGGAGCTGAGCCACGGCTTCCTGCGCAACTTCGACATCCGCGCGCGCTCGCGGCCGTTCATGATCGAGCTGGCCGAGCGCACGTCGCTGTCGGTGCACCTCGCGGTGCGCGACCGGCTCGACATGGTCGCGATCGACGTGATCCGGCCGCGCTCGGCCGTGCTCGTCACGCGCCTCGAGATCGGCTCGCGGATGGACATCGCGCGCACCGCGGTCGGCCGCGCGTATCTCGCGGCGCTGGAGGACGACGAGCGGCGCACGCTGCTCGACGCGCTGCGCGCGACGGCCGGTGACGACTGGCCGCACGTGTCGGCGCGCCTGAACCCCGGTCTCGAGGACGCGATGCGCGCCGGTCACGCGATCGCGATCGGCGAATGGCGCGAAGGGCTGAACGCGGTCGCGGCCGGCTTCGTCGGCCCGTCGGGCCAGCGCTACTCGGTGAACTGCGGCGGCGCCTCGAGCCAGTGTTCGCCCGAATGGCTGCAAGAACACGTGGTACCCGCGCTGCACGAATGCATCGCGAAAATCACCCGCGAGATCGGCGGCGCGCCGGCCCGGCGCAGCGCCGTGTAATCGAACCGTCACCGTCCCGTCGCGTTATGTAACGACCGTAACCCGTTGAAAGATAGAGCGCTGGACTGTAACGGGGACGGGACGTAGGATCATGCCCATCGTCGCGCCGCATTCGCGGTGCGCACCGCTCTTTTCCCGCGCGGACCGCAAGGGCCGGACCGAGCCGGCCCTCGCGGCATCGCATGCCCCCGCGCCGCTCCATGCCCGTTTTCCGGCACGCCGCACCGTCTTCCAGACAGAACACGATGGACAACCAACAAAAGCCCACGCCCCCTTCGAAGGATCCCGCCTCCCCTGCCGCCCGTCGCCCGCGCCGCAGGCTGGTGATCGGGACGCTCGCAGTCGTCGTCATCGGCGGCCTGCTGTGGTGGCACCCGTGGAGTCGTACGCCGGCCGGCACGCAGGCAGCAGGCAGCGCGGCCTCCGGCGCGAGCGCCGGCGGCGGCCATCGCGGCCGCGGCGGCCCGGCCGCCATGGCGAACATTCCGCAGCCCGTGTCGGTCGCGACCGCGACGCAAGGCGAGATGCCGATCGTGCTGTCCGCGCTCGGCACCGTGACGCCGCTCGCGAACGTGACGGTCAAGACGCAGCTGTCGGGCTATCTGCAGTCCGTCGCATTCCAGGAAGGCCAGATCGTGAAGAAGGGCGACCTGCTCGCGCAGATCGACCCGCGTCCGTACCAGGTCGCGCTCGAAAACGCCGAAGGCACCCACGCCCGCGACGCAGCCTTGCTCGCGACGGCCCGCCTCGACCTGAAGCGCTACCAGACACTGCTGTCGCAGGACTCGATCGCGTCGCAGACGGTCGACACGCAGGCGTCGCTCGTCAAGCAATACGAAGGAACGGTGAAGACCGACCAGGCGGCGATCGATTCCGCGAAGCTGAACCTCACGTACGCACGCATCACGGCGCCGGTGTCGGGCCGCGTCGGCCTGCGCCAGGTCGACCCCGGCAACTACGTGACGGCGGGCGACACGAACGGGATCGTCGTGATCACGCAGCTGCAGCCGATGAGCGTGATCTTCACGACGTCGGAAGACAACCTGACGCCGATCCTCAAGCAGGTGAACGCGGGCAAGAAACTGTCGGTCACCGCGTACAACCGCAACAACACGGTGCCGCTCGAGACGGGTTCGCTCGAAACGCTCGACAACCAGATCGACACGAGCACCGGCACGGTCAAGCTGCGCGCGAAGTTCGATAACAAGGAAGGCCTGCTGTTCCCGAATCAGTTCGTGAACACGCGCCTGCTCGTCGACGTGCTGCGCAATGCGACGATCGTGCCGACGGCCGCCGTGCTGACGGGCTCGATCGGCCAGTTCGTGTACGTCGTGAAACCCGACAACACGGTGACGGTGCGCAAGGTCACGATCGGCCCGGTCGACGGCGAACGCACCAGCATCGTCAGCGGCGTCGCGCTCGGCGAGCGCGTGGTCACCGACGGCTCCGACCGGCTGCGCGAAGGCGCGAAGATCACGATCCCGGCCGACAAGCCGAAAGGCGCGTCGGGCGCGCACGGCGCCGGCGCGGCGTCTGGCGCATCGGGTGCGGCCGGCCACCGCGGCGGACACAAGCACGGCGCGTCGCAGGCCGCGGCCCCCGCGGCCCAGTAACGCGCGGGCCGCTCGATGAATCCATCCCGCCTCTTCATTCTCCGGCCGGTCGGCACCGCCCTCCTGATGGCGGCGATCATGCTGGCCGGTCTCGTCGCGCTGCGCTTCCTGCCGCTCGCCGCGCTGCCGGAAGTCGACTACCCGACGATCCAGGTCCAGACCTTCTATCCGGGCGCGAGCCCCGAGGTGATGACGTCGTCGGTCACCGCGCCGCTCGAGCGGCAATTCGGGCAGATGCCGTCGCTGAACCAGATGTCGTCGCAAAGCTCGGCCGGCGCGTCGGTGATCACGCTGCAGTTCTCGCTCGACCTGCCGCTCGACATCGCCGAGCAGGAAGTCCAGGCCGCGATCAACGCGGCCGGCAACCTGCTGCCGTCCGACCTCCCGGCCCCGCCGATCTACGCGAAGGTCAACCCGGCCGACGCGCCGGTGCTGACGCTCGCCATCACGTCGAAGACCTTGCCGCTCACGCAGGTGCAGGACCTGACCGATACGCGCCTCGCGATGAAGATCTCGCAGATCGCCGGCGTCGGTCTCGTCAGCCTGTCGGGCGGCAACCGGCCGGCCGTGCGGATCCAGGCGAACCCGACCGCGCTCGCGCAGTACGGGATGAACCTCGACGACCTGCGCACGACGATCTCGAACCTGAACGTGAACACGCCGAAGGGCAACTTCGACGGCCCGACGCGCGCGTACACGATCAACGCCAACGACCAGCTCACCAGCGCCGACCAGTACAACTCCGCGGTCGTCGCGTACAAGAGCGGCCGCCCGGTGATGCTCACCGACGTCGCGAAGGTGGTCGCCGGCTCGGAGAACACCAAGCTCGGCGCGTGGGTGAACGCGGAGCCCGCGATCATCCTGAACGTGCAGCGCCAGCCGGGCGCGAACGTGATCGCGACCGTCGATGCGATCAAGGCGCAACTGCCGAAGCTGCAGGAGACGCTGCCCGCGGCGCTCGACGTGCAGGTCGTCACCGACCGCACGACGATGATCCGCGCCGCCGTGCGCGACGTGCAGTTCGAGCTGCTGCTCGCGGTCGCGCTGGTCGTGCTGGTGATGTACCTGTTCCTCGCGAACGTCTACGCGACGATCATCCCGAGCCTGTCGGTGCCGCTGTCGCTGATCGGCACGCTCGCGGTGATGTACATGGCCGGCTTCTCACTGAACAACCTGTCGCTGATGGCGCTCACCATCGCGACCGGCTTCGTCGTCGACGATGCGATCGTGATGATCGAGAACATCGCACGCTACGTCGAGGAAGGCCACACGAGCCTCGAGGCCGCGCTGAAGGGGTCGAGGCAGATCGGCTTCACGATCATCTCGCTGACGGTGTCGCTGATCGCGGTGCTGATCCCGCTGCTGTTCATGGGCGACGTGGTCGGCCGCCTGTTCCACGAATTCGCGATCACGCTCGCGGTGACGATCGTGATCTCGGCGATCGTGTCGCTCACGCTCGTGCCGATGATGTGCGCGAAGCTCCTGCGCCATTCGCCGCCGCCGGAAAGCCACCGCTTCGAGGCGCGCGTGCACCGTGCGATCGACTGGGTGATCGCGCGCTACGGGGTCGCGCTCGAATGGGTGCTGAACCGCCAGGGCTCGACGCTCGTCGTCGCGCTGCTGACGCTCGCGCTGACCGCCCTGCTCTACGTGTACATACCGAAGGGCTTCTTCCCCGCGCAGGATACCGGCGTGATCCAGGGGATCACGCAGGCGCCGCAGTCGATCTCGTACGGCGCGATGGCCGAACGCCAGCAGGCGCTCGCGGCCGAAATCCTGAAGGACCCGAACGTCGAGAGCCTCACGTCGTTCATCGGCGTCGACGGCAGCAACATCACGCTGAACAGCGGCCGGATGCTGATCAACCTGAAGGCGCGCGACAAGCGCTCCGAGTCGGCCGCGCAGATCATCCGCGACCTGCAGCAGCGCGTCGCGAACGTGACCGGCATCACGCTGTTCATGCAGTCGGTGCAGGATCTGACGATCGACTCGACGGTGAGCCCGACGCAGTATCAGTTCATGCTGACGAGCCCGAACCCCGACGAGTTCGCGACCTGGGTGCCGAAGCTCGTCACGCGGCTGCAGAAGGAGCCGTCGCTCGCCGACGTCGCGACCGACCTGCAGAGCAACGGCCAGTCGGTGTACATCGAGATCGACCGCGCCAGCGCCGCGCGCTTCGGCATCACGCCGGCGACCGTCGACAACGCACTGTACGACGCGTTCGGCCAGCGCATCGTGTCGACGATCTTCACGCAGTCGAACCAGTACCGCGTGATTCTCGAGTCGGAGCCGAAGGAGCAGCATTACGCCGAATCGCTGAACGACATCTACCTGCCGTCCGCCGGCGGCGGCCAGGTGCCGCTGTCGTCGATCGCGTCGTTCCACGAACGGCCGTCGCCGCTGCTCGTCGCGCACCTGTCGCAGTTCCCGTCGACGACGATCTCGTTCAACCTCGCCCCGGGCGCGTCGCTCGGCGAGGCCGTGAAGGCGATCGGCGCAGCGGAGAAGGACATCGGCCTGCCCGGCTCGTTCCAGACGCGCTTCCAGGGCGCGGCGCTCGCGTTCCAGGCGTCGCTGTCGAACCAGCTGTTCCTGATCCTCGCGGCGGTCGTCACGATGTACATCGTGCTCGGCGTGCTGTACGAGAGCTACATCCACCCGATCACGATCCTGTCGACGCTGCCGTCGGCCGGCGTCGGCGCGCTGCTCGCGCTGATGATCACCGGGCACGACCTCGACATCATCGGGATCATCGGGATCGTGCTGCTGATCGGCATCGTGAAGAAGAACGCGATCATGATGATCGACTTCGCGCTCGAGGCCGAACGGGTCGAAGGCAAGCCGCCGCGCGAGGCGATCTACCAGGCGTGCCTGCTGCGCTTCCGGCCGATCCTGATGACGACGCTCGCCGCGTTGCTCGGCGCGGTGCCGCTGATCGTCGGCGCGGGCGCGGGCTCCGAGCTGCGCCAGCCGCTCGGGATCGCGATCGCCGGCGGCCTGATCGTGTCGCAGGTGCTGACGCTGTTCACGACGCCGGTGATCTATCTCGGCTTCGACAGCCTCGCGCGCCGCGTGCGCGGCTGGTTCGAGCGGCACGGCCCCGGCGCCGGCGCCGGCACGCACACGGATGCGTAAGCGATGAACCTGTCGCGCCCCTTCATCACCCGCCCCGTCGCGACGACGCTGCTCGCGCTCGGCGTCGCGCTCGCCGGCCTGTTCGCGTTCATCAAGCTGCCGGTGTCGCCGCTGCCGCAGGTCGACTTCCCGACCATCTCGGTGCAGGCGTCGCTGCCCGGCGCGAGCCCCGAGACCGTCGCGACCAGCGTGACGAGCCCGCTCGAGCGGCACCTCGGCTCGATCGCCGACGTCAGCGAAATGACGTCGACCAGCACGGTCGGCAACGCACGGATCATCCTGCAGTTCGGGCTGAACCGCGACATCGACGGCGCCGCGCGCGACGTGCAGGCCGCGATCAACGCGGCGCGCGCCGACCTGCCCGCCTCGCTGAAGAGCAACCCGACGTACCGCAAGGTCAACCCGGCCGACTCGCCGATCATGATCGTGTCGCTCACGTCGGAAACGTCGTCGCCCGCGAAGCTGTACGACGCCGCGTCGACGGTGCTGCAGCAGTCGCTGTCGCAGATCGACGGGATCGGCCAGGTGTCGGTGAGCGGTTCCGCGAACCCGGCCGTGCGCGTCGAGCTCGAACCGCATGCGCTGTTCAATTACGGGATCGGCCTCGAGGACGTGCGGGCCGCGCTCGCGTCCGCGAACGCGAACAGCCCGAAGGGCGCGATCGAATTCGGCCCGAAGCACTACCAGCTCTATACGAACGACCAGGCCTCGCATGCGTCGCAGTACAGCGACCTGGTCGTCGCGTACCGCAACGGCGCGGCCGTGCGGCTGTCCGACCTGTCCGAGGTCGTCGACTCGGTCGAGGACCTGCGCAACCTCGGCCTGTCGAACGGCAAGCGCGCGGTGCTCGTGATCCTCTACCGCTCGCCCGGCGCGAACATCATCGAGACGATCGACCGCGTGCGCACCGCGCTGCCGCAGCTCACCGCGTCGCTGCCGGCCGACATCACGGTGACGCCGGTGCTCGACCGCTCGACGACGATCCGGGCGTCGCTGAAGGACACCGAGCACACGCTGCTGATCGCGATCAGCCTGGTCGTGATGGTCGTGTTCCTGTTCCTGCGCAACTGGCGCGCGACGCTGATTCCGAGCGTCGCGGTGCCGATCTCGATCATCGGCACGTTCGGCGCGATGTACCTGCTCGGCTTCTCGATCGACAATCTGTCGCTGATGGCGCTGATCGTCGCGACCGGCTTCGTCGTCGACGATGCGATCGTCGTGCTCGAGAACATCACGCGTCACATCGAGAACGGCAAGCCGCGGCTGCAGGCCGCGTTCGACGGCGCGCGCGAGGTCGGCTTCACGGTGCTGTCGATGAGCATCTCGCTCGTCGCGGTGTTCCTGCCGATCCTGCTGATGGGCGGCATCGTCGGGCGCCTGTTCCGCGAATTCGCGCTGACGCTGTCGCTCGCGATCGCGGTATCGCTCGCGGTATCGCTGACGGTCACGCCGATGATGTGCGCGCGGCTGCTGCGCGAGCCGCACGACGCACCCGAGGAAGGCCGCCTCGGCCGCTTCCTGGAGCGCTTCTTCGCGCGGATGCAGCGCGGCTACGAGCGCTCGCTGTCGTGGGCGCTGCGCCGCCCGCTGCTGGTCCTGCTGATCCTGTTCGCGACGATCGGGCTGAACGTCTATCTGTACATCATCGTGCCGAAAGGCTTCTTTCCGCAGCAGGACACCGGGCTGATGATCGGCGGCATTCGGGCCGACCAGTCCACGTCGTTCCAGGCGATGAAGCAGAAGTTCACCGAGATGATGCGGATCGTGCAGAGCAACCCGAACGTGCAGAGCGCCGCGGGCTTTACCGGCGGTACGCAGACCAATTCGGGCTTCATGTTCGTCACGCTGAAGGACCGCACCGAGCGCAAGCTGTCGGCCGACCAGGTGATCCAGCAACTGCGCAAGCCGCTGGCGGATGTCGCCGGTGCGAGCACGTTCCTGCAGGCGGCTCAGGACATCCGCATCGGCGGCCGGCAGAGCAACGCGCAATACCAGTTCACGCTGCTTGGCGATTCGAGCGCCGACCTGTACAAGTGGGGGCCGCTGCTGACCGAGGCGCTGCAGAAGCGCTCCGAGCTGACCGACGTCAACTCGGACCAGCAGCAAGGCGGCCTGGAGGCGATGGTGACGATCGACCGCGCGACCGCCGCGCGGCTCGGCATCAAGCCCGCGCAGATCGACAACACGCTGTACGACGCGTTCGGCCAGCGCCAGGTCTCGACGATCTACAACCCGCTGAACCAGTACCACGTCGTGATGGAAGTCGCGCCGAAATACTGGCAGAGCCCGCAAATGCTGAACGAAGTGTGGATCAGCAAGTCGGGCGGCAGCGCGAACGGCTCGCAGTCGACCAACGCGGCGGCCGGCACCTTCGTCGCGACCTCGGCCGGCACGTCGAGCGCCGGCACGGCCGCCACCAGCGCCGCGGCGATCGCGTCCGATTCCGCGCGCAACCAGGCGTTGAACTCGATCGCGTCGAGCGGCAAGTCGAGCGCGTCGTCGGGCGCGGCGGTGTCGACGTCGAAGTCGACGATGATCCCGCTGTCCGCGATCGCGACCTTCGGCCCGAGCACGACGCCGCTGTCGGTCAACCACCAGGGCCTCTTCGTCGCGACGACGATCTCGTTCAACCTGCCGCCGGGCGTGTCGCTGTCGCAGGCGACCCAGGTGATCTACCAGACGATGGCGCAGATCGGCGTGCCGCCGACGATCGTCGGCAGCTTCCAGGGCACCGCGCAGGCGTTCCAGCAATCGCTGAACAATCAGCCGATCCTGATCCTCGCGGCGCTGCTGGCCGTCTACATCGTGCTCGGGATCCTGTACGAGAGCTACATCCACCCGATCACGATCCTGTCGACGCTGCCGTCGGCCGGCGTCGGCGCACTGCTCGCGCTGCTGCTGTTCAAGACCGAGTTCAGCATCATCGCGCTGATCGGCGTGATCCTGCTGATCGGCATCGTGAAGAAGAACGCGATCATGATGGTCGACTTCGCGATCGACCAGACGCGCAACGGCAACAAGTCGTCGTACGATGCGATCCACGAGGCGTGCCTGCTGCGCTTCCGGCCGATCATGATGACGACGATGGCGGCGCTCCTCGGCGCGCTGCCGCTCGCGTTCGGCCATGGCGACGGCGCCGAACTGCGCGCGCCGCTCGGGATCGCGATCGCCGGCGGCCTGATCATGTCGCAGGTGCTGACGCTCTATACGACGCCGGTCGTCTATCTGTACATGGACCGGCTGCGTGTGCGGTTCGAGAAGCGCCGCAACCGCAGCGGCAATTCGGGCGGACCGGCGGTGGCCGGGGAGTAACGTGTAACGGTACGCGGCGGGACGCGGAGCGACGGGGCGGGCGGCACCGCCCCGCGCCACATGCCGGCCGGCGATGCGCACCGTCGCCGGTTTCAGCCGACGATTCACGCCCGGCCGCCGCGGCTGCCGCCGACGAGGTGGCCGCGTTTGCCCGGGTCCGGCTTGCACGCCGGCGGCGATCGGCTATCGTGTGTCCATACCCACCCTCGCGCCCGTTCCCGGGGACCTGCCATGAACGTCCAGCTGAACCATACGATCGTCTGGTGTCGCGACAAGCACGCGTCGAGCCACTTCCTCACCGAGCTTCTGGAGTTGCCGGCACCGACGCCGTTCGGCCCGATGCTGGTCGTCCCGCTCGAAAACGGCGTGTCGCTCGATTTTTATGAAAAGGAGGGAGAGATCGCGTCCCAGCACTACGCATTCCTGACCGACGAGGCCGGCTTCGATCGCGTGTACGCGCGCATTCGCGAGCGCGGACTGCCGCACTGGGCCGATCCGGCGAAGCGGCAGCCCGGTGAGATCTACCGCCATTACGGCGGGCGCGGCGTGTATTTCGACGATCCGGACGGTCACTTCCTCGAAGTGATGACGCAGCCGTACGTGCTGAACGGATAACGGGACGCGTCGGCCGGCGTTGCACCGGCCGACGGGGTGAGACAGGCGGCGCCCTCGGTCGGACGCCGCCGCGCGCGGCCAGCGTTACTCGGCAGCGGCGGCCGTCTTGCGCGGACGACGCGCGCGGGGCGCCGTCTTGCGGGCCGGCTTTTTCGGCTTTGCGGCGGCGGCTTCGCCAGCCGCTTCACCGGTCGATTCGGCAGCCGGTGCCGCTTCGTGCGCCGGCTGCGCGGCAGCCGCCAAAGCGCCGTACTCGCCGGCCGTCGGCGCCGCGACGTGCCGTTCCTCGCGATGCTCCGCGTCGCGATGTGTCGCTTCGGCAGGCTTGCCTTGCGCGTGCTTGTCGCCACCGTGCTTCGCACCGCCGTGCGTGGCCTCGTCCGGCTTCGCCGCCGCTTGACGCCCGGCGCCCTTCGCCTCGCCGCCCTTTGCATCGCCGCCCTTCTTGGCGCCGGTCTTCTTCGCCGCGCTCTTGCGCGCGCGCTTGCGGCCGTCCTTCGCGTCGCCGTGCGCCTCGGCCACTTCAGTCGCTTCAGTCGCTTCAGTCACTGCAGTCGCTTCGGCCGTCGCTGCCGGCACGATCGCCGCTTCGTCCATGACATCGACGACGGCCGCCTCTTGCGCGTCGGCCTGCACGCTTTCCTGCACGGCTGCTTGCGCCCGCTGCCCGCGACGCCGCGGCTGGCGCTCGGCCGGTGCCGCTTCCGCGTGGCGCGCGCCGTGACCGTGGTGCGTACCGTGACCATGGTGCGCGCCGCCCGTATCACGTGCCGCGGCCTGCTCCGACGCGGACGACTGGCGCGGCCGCGACACGAACGCGCCCGACTTGTCGTCGCGCCCCACTTCGAGCAGGCCGCGCGCCTGCGCTTCGTCGAGCAGGTTGCCGAACGCACGGAAGCCGTAATACGACTCGTTGAAGTCCGGCTTGCGGCGCTTGATCGCGCTCTTGAGCACCGACGCCCAGATCTTGCCGACGTCGTCGCGCTCCGATGCCAGCGCATCGAACGTCTCGACCGCGAGCGCGATCGCCTCGCTGCGGCGCGCTTCCAGCTCCGGCTTGCGCGACGGTTCGTCCGGCCGCTTCGCGCCGCCGTTACCCGCATGCTGCTGTTCGCGCTTCGCCTGCGCGCGCTGCTGCTCGCGCACCAGGTCGTCGTAGAAAATGAATTCGTCGCAGTTCGCGACCAGCAGGTCCGACGTCGACTTCTTCACGCCGACCCCGATCACCTTCTTCGCGTTCTCGCGCAGCTTCGACACGAGCGGCGAAAAATCCGAGTCGCCGCTGATGATCACGAACGTATCGACGTGCGACTTCGTGTAGCAGAGGTCGAGCGCGTCCACGACGAGCCGGATGTCGGCCGAGTTCTTGCCCGACTGGCGCACGTGTGGAATCTCGATCAGCTCGAAGCTCGCCTCGTGCATCGACGCCTTGAAGCCCTTGTAGCGCTCCCAGTCGCAATACGCCTTCTTCACGACGATGCTGCCCTTCAGCAGCAACCGCTCCAGCACGGGCTTGATGTCGAATTTCTCGTACTTCGCGTCGCGCACGCCGAGCGCGACGTTCTCGAAGTCGCAGAACACGGCCATGCTGATGTTGTCCAGGGGTAATGCCATGTGTACTCCAACCGGTTGGTCGCCGCGTTGCATTGCGTCGCGGCGAAAAATGCATCGCGCACATGATAGCCGGTCAGCGGGTCGATTCCGCAATCGATGCGCACGACGGCATGTCTACGGGGGCTTCCGCAGGCCGCGCCGGCAGGCCTCGAGCGATGCGCCCCTCATTCCCTGCACGCCGCCGGCCCAAATCGACATACACTTGAGTATCGGTCGTCCGTCCCTATCTGGGAGGATGACGCATCGTGCAAGGAGCGGTTTCA
Source organism: Burkholderia sp. Tr-862 (assembly GCF_011753085.1). Classification (NCBI taxonomy): domain Bacteria; kingdom Pseudomonadati; phylum Pseudomonadota; class Betaproteobacteria; order Burkholderiales; family Burkholderiaceae; genus Burkholderia; species Burkholderia sp. Tr-862. The sequence goes on along the minus strand of NZ_VWWG01000028.1, from coordinate 39,038 downwards.
TGACGACGAAGGTACTGCTGATTGGCGCGACCGGCCGCACGGGTCAGGCCTGCGCGGATCTGCTGCTCAAACAGTCGGAATTCGAGGTGACTGCGCTGGTGCGCCGGCACGGCTATGCGCTGCCGGGCGCGAAGGTCGTCGAGGCCGATCTGACGGGCGATTTCTCGCACGCCTTCCAGGGCATCACGCATGTGATCTACGCGGCCGGCTCGGCCGAATCGGAAGGCGCCGCCGAAGAGGAGCAGATCGACCGCGACGCGGTCGCGCGCGCGGCCGAGTATGCGCTCGCTTACAACGTGCAGAAGCTGGTCGTGATCAGTTCGCTGACTGCGTACTGGCCGGAGCGCAGCGGCGACGCGCTGCGCCATTACTCGCAGATGAAGCGCGAAGGCGACGAGCGCGTGATCGCGTCGGGCATCGACTACGTGATCCTGCGCCCCGGCCCGCTCGCGGACGGCCCGGGCGTCGGCAAGATCGCACTGACCGAGGAGCCGCTCAACGCGGCGCCGCCGGTGTCGCGCCAGGATGTCGCATGGGCCGCGATCGAGGCGATCAAGCTGGGCATTTCGCGCAAGGTCATCGGCTTCGTCGGCGGCGGCGTGCCGATCGAACAGGCATTGCGCGCTTAGCGTACGTCCGGTACGTCCGGTACGTCCGGCACACCCGCGCCGCCACGCGGCGGCGCGTTTCATCGTGCTTGCGGCCCGCGCGGCTGGCCGCTTTGCCGCGGGCTCACTGCCTGCGGCTTACTGCTTCGGATGCGCGTCGGCCCACGCCTTCACTGCGCCGAGCGTGTTCTCGACGTGCTTGTCGGGTGACAGGCTCGTGTACTCGTACAGCACCTTCCCTTCCGGCGAAATCACGTAGGACACGCGGTTCGCGCGATCGAGCGCCGGCAGCTTCGCGTCATATTCGCGGATGATCTTCGCGTCCGGATCGGCCGCGACCGGGAACTTGCTGCGGCACTCGCTCACCGAGAATTTGGTCAGCGTGTCGATGTTGTCGGCGGACACGCCGATCACCGTTGCGCCGTAAGCTTTGTAACGATCGACCGCATCCGCGAACGCATGCGCCTCGATGGTGCAACCCTTCGTGAACGCGGCCGGGTAGAAGTACAGCACGACCGGCCCGTGCTTCAGCGCATCGGCGAGCGAGTACGTGTAAGTCTTGCCGCCCAGCGACGCCTGCGTCATGAAGTCCGGCGCCGTGGCGCCCGGCTTCAGTTGCGCCTGCGCGACCAGCGCATGGCCGGCCAGCAGCAGCGCCGCCGCGGCGCCCACCAATAGTTTTCGCTTCATCTGCGTCCTCATTTCTTATAAAGTCAGCCTCGATATAGCCATGCGGCGGTCGACCGTCGAACGCCGCATGCACGACCCGGTCAGGCGGCAGCGTCAGCCGCTGCCGGCCGGCCGGTTAAAGATTCCGCGCAGCCTGCCGTTATTCCTTCCGGACAACCGGTTCCAGCCCTTCACGTCAGCGAGAAACATGGAAGCCAACAGGAAACAGACGCCACGCAAGGGCTCCTGGCGCAATGCCTTGCATACGCTGCGCCGCTTCGCCTGGTCGGGCGGCGCGCTGATGCCTGCGCGCGCCGGCGCGCCGCGCCGCGACGACACCGTGCGCAACTGGCTGGAACAGACGGTCGGCACGGTGGATTTCCTCGCCCATGTCGACCGCGAGCTACGCTTTCTGTACGTATCCGACGCGAGCCTGCGCTTCATCGGTTATCACCGCGACTACCTGCACACGCTGACGCTGCGGGACCTGATCGCGGAACAGGATACCGCGACGCTCGAAGGCCTGCTCGCACGTGCCGCGCGTTCCGGCCAGGTCGAGAAGGCGACGATCTGCATCGTCAAGTCGCTCACCTACCCGCTCGACGTCGAGATCCGCGCGTTCAAGAGCCGTCACCACGGCGTCGACGGCTTCGCGATCGCGGCGTTCGACGTATCGGCCTGGCGTGCGCTCGAGGCCCGCCTGACGTACGAGATGCACCACGATCCGATGACGGGGCTCGACAACCTGTCCGCGCTCGTGCCCGCGCTGATGCGCGCGCAGCAGGCGGCCGACGAGAGCGGCACGTGCGCGGCGCTGCTGCTGCTCGACCTCGACGACTACCAGCGCATCAACCGCGCACTCGGCTACGACGCCGGCGACACGCTGCTGCGCGACACCGCGCAGCGGTTGCAGGCGCTCGTCGCGCCCAATGAGCAGCTCGCGCGCGTCGCGAGCGACAAGTTCGCGGTCGTGTTCACCGCAGCGGACCGCACGCGCGCGAGCGACGCCGCGGACGCGCTCGCGCGCCGGCTGCAGGCCGCGGTGCGCGAACCTTACGTGTTCCAGGGGCAGACCGTGCACTTGTCCGCGAGCATCGGTATCGCGTTGTATCCGGACGAACGTGCTGCGCCGCATCGCGCGCAGCACCACAGCCCGCTGCTGCGCCGCGCCGACCATGCGCTCGCGCAGGCGAAGGCGTCGGGCGGCAATGCGCTCGCGTTTCATGAGCCGGTCGACGACCCGGCCGACGCGGAGCGGCTCAAGCTCGAGGCCGACCTGTACGACGGCGTGCGCAACGGCGAGTTCTCGCTCCACTTCCAGCCGATCACGCGCAGCCAGTCGGGCGCGGTGGACGGCGTCGAGGCGCTGATCCGCTGGCGACATCCGGTGCACGGCCTCGTGCCGCCGGCCACCTTCATTCCGCTCGCCGAGTCGATCGGCTTGATCAACTATCTCGGCAACTGGGTGCTCAAGGCCGCGTGCATGCAGCTCGTCGCGTGGGACCGCCAGGGGCTCGCGCTGCAGTATGTGGCGGTCAACGTGTCGCCGCAGCAGTTCCGCGACCCGCGCTTCACGCAGAGCGTGCGCGAGGCGATCGCGCTGACGGGCATCGACCCGCGCCGCATCGTGCTCGAAATCACCGAAAGCCTGCTGATGCACGACCCGGCGCAGGCGAAAGGGCTGCTCGAGGAGCTGACCGAGCTCGGCATCCGCTTCGCGATCGACGATTTCGGGACCGGCTATTCGAGCCTCGCGTACCTGCAGCGCTTCCCGCTCGCGAAGCTGAAGATCGACCGCAGCTTCGTCGAGAACCTGCTGACGTCGCGCAACGATCGCGCGATCGTGTCGGCGGTGGTCGGCCTCGCGCAGACGCTCGATCTCGAGCTCGTCGCGGAAGGCGTCGAGACCGAGGCCCAGCGCGAACTGCTGACCGAAATGGGCTGCAACCACATCCAGGGCTGGCTCGTGTGCCAGGCGCTGCCGTCCGAGGAGCTCGCGCGGCGCTTCGAGGCGCAGCAGCTGCGCCTGCACGCCGCCTGACGCGCGCAGCGAACCGGACAGATCCGTATGTCAATCACCGCACACCTGCCCCGCACGGCGCTGCTCGACAAGCTGTGGGCCCGGATGAACGAACGGGGCGACTTCCCGCTGCTGTCGGAATCGCTGCGCGCGACGATGGCCGCGATGAAGAACGACGACCTCGACTTCACCGCGCTCGTACGCGTCGTACTGTCGGATTTCGCGCTCACGCAGAAAGTCCTGCGGCTCGCCAATTCCGCGATGTACATGGCGTTCGGCGGCAACATCACGACCGTCACGCGAGCACTGATGGTGCTCGGCATGGACACGGTCGGCCATCTCGTCGTCGGGCTCAAGCTCGTCGATCATTTCCACCACAGCACGCCGCGCCGCATCGACGCGAAGCTCGAGCTGAACCGCGCGCTGCTGTCCGGCTGCGTCGCCCGCAAGCTGACCGAGCATGCGGAACTGCGCGGCGGCGAGGAAGCCGTCGTCTGCACGCTGATGCGCCAGGTCGGCAAGCTGCTCGTGGTCTGCTATCTCGACAGCGAATGGGACCGGATCCGCCGGCGCGCCGCCGAACTGAACGGCGATGACGCGGCCGCGTGCGTCGACGTGCTGGGCGTCGGCTTCGACGAAATCGGTCTGGAGGCCGCCGCGAGCTGGCGCTTGCCCGACGTGATCCGCGCCGGGATGGCCGACGGTGACGGTCGCGCCGCGCACGCCGCCCGCCGCGACGAAGGCGACGAAGACGACGATCGCGACGACCGCCGGCGGCCCGAGGCCTGTGCCGACGAAGGCTCCGACCGCGTGCGCTGGCTGCGTTCGGTGAGCCGCTGCTCGACCGACGTCGCCGGCGCGCTCGCGATGCCCGCGGGCCCGCAGCGCGACGCGCATATCGCGGTGCTCGCGCAGCGCTACGGGCAGGAGCTGGAGATCGATTCCGACGCGCTGGTGGAGATCGCCGACCGGCTCGCACGCGAGGAAGCGAGCGACACCGTGATGCGCGAGATCGTCGAGCTGCGTGCGAACGCCGACGCGATCGCGCGGGCGCAGCCCGAACCCGAGGCATGCCTCGAGGCCGGCCTCGCGGACCTGCGCGCGCTGCCGTCCGAGCACGTGCTGACGCCGGTGCTCGCGCTCGCGTCGGAAAGCCTGCTCGCAGGGCTCGCGTTCACGCGCACCGTGATGTTCGTGCGCCGTGACGACGGCACGTTCGCCGCGCGCCTCGGCTTCGGGCCGGACGTCGACGCGGCGCTCGACCGGCTGTGCTTCGACGAGCGCTTCGAGCCGGACGTGTTCCATCTCGCGATCACGAACTCGGTCGGCATCTTCATCGAGCAGGCGCAGGAGCCGAAGATGGTGAAGCGCCTGCCCGCGTGGTACCTCGATGCGCTCCCCGACACGCGCGCGTTCGTGCTGCTGCCGGTGCGCGTCGGCACGACGACCGTCGGCCTGCTGTACGGCGACTGGGCCGGTGCGCAGCCCGCGCGCAAGATCACGCAGCAGGAGATGAGCGTGCTCAACGAGCTCGCGCGCGAACTGGGGCGGTTCTTCCCCGCGTGATGCACGCGGCGCGCCACCGGCGTGCCGCCCCACCGGCACGTGTGCGAGAAGCGGCGCCCGAAAAGCAAACCGGCCGCGAAAGCGGCCGGCTGCATCGTGCGACGGTTCGAAACGCTTACTTGAGCGTGACCGGCACGCTGAAGTACTTCTTCGCGAGGTTGTCGATCGTGCCGTCGGCCTTCAGCCCCTTCAGCGCCTGATCGAGCGCGGTCTTCAGCGCCGCGTCGTTCTTGCGCAGGCCGAAGCCGACGCCCGAGCCGAGGATCTCGGCATCGGTGACCGTGCCGCCGGCGAAGCCGAAGCCCTGGCCTTGCGGCTTCGACAGGAAGCCCTTCGAGCCCGCTTCCGAATCCTGGAACGTCGCGTCGAGACGGCCCGACTTCAGGTCGGCGTAGGCCAGGTCCTGCGTCTGGTACGGCACGACTTCGACACCTGCCGGCGCCCACTTCTTCTTCGCGTACGCTTCCTGGATCGTGCCCTGCAGCACGCCGACCCGCTTGCCCTTCAGCGCTTGCGGGGTCGGCTGGAGGCCGCTGCCCTGCTTCGCGATCAGCTGGTTCGGGATCGTGTAGATCGGATCGGTGAACGCGATCGCGTGCTTGCGCTGGTCGGTGATCGTCATGTCCGAGTTGATCGCATCGAACTTGCGCGCCTGCAGCGCGGGGATCAGGCCGTCGAAGTCGTTCTCGACCCACACGCACTTCGCCTTCAGCTTCGCGCACACCGCGTTGCCGATGTCGATGTCGAAGCCGGTCAGCTTGCCGTCGGGCGTCTTGTATTCGAACGGCGCGTACGAGGCCTCCACGCCGAACCGGATCTCCTTCAGATCCGCAGCCATCGCGCTGCCTGCCGCCACAGCCGTTGCCGCCACTACCGCGTGCGCGGCCACTTTACGCCAATCCAACTTCATCAGGTGTTCTCCTCGATACTCGAATGTTCCGGAACTACGGGCGCTTGCATCATTGCAGGGTCGGATGACACCGACAATCCCGATGCCGCGCCTTGATGCGGCGCAACAGCCGCAAGGCCGCGATTGTACCAATCCGCACGGCCCGATACGGCAAAGCGACCGCCGGCACGCGATGCTGCGCTGCGTGCGCCGGCGTCAGCCAGGCGGTCCATCGAACTTGCAAGACGATGTCGCAAATACGCAAGGCCCGATGCCGGGGCCTCTGCGCGGCAGGCGGACGTACGTCAACCCCAAAATGCGAATGCGGCGCGACGATGCGCCGGCTGCCAATCACCGCAGCCGCGCGCATCCGGGCATCGCTCAGACGAGCGCGGCGAGCGTGTCGCGCGTCGTGTCGACGACGAGCAGGCCCGCGCGCAAGCCCGGCTTCACCGACGGATTCGGGAAGACGATGCGCTCCTCGTCGTGCTTCACCGTATAGCGGTAGTCGCCGTCCTGCGCGAGCACGGTGCCGCGCGCGAACGCGGTGAAGTTCGCGACGTCGGCCGCGACGAACAGCTCGAGCGCGTCGCTCTGCTTCGTGATCTGGTCGATCACGGTGAACACGCGCGGCAACGGTGGATGGCCGCCCCGCGGATGGCCGCCCCGCGCATCGGCATCACGGGGCGCGCCCGACACGAGCTTGCGCACCGCCCGGTCGGCCGGCGCGAAGCGCGACAGGTCGTTCTGGCCGAACGGCCGCACCTTGCCGAGTTCCAGCGTGCAGGCGAGCGCGCCGCACTGCTCGGCCGTGAAGTGCGAATAGGTGTTGCCCTTCGCGGTATGCAGCAGCACGGCCGCGATGCGCGCTTCGCCGAGCCATTCGATCATCGCGCGGGTGGGCGGCGTGCCCGTGTGCGGCAGCAGCGCGAACTGCTCGAACACCGATGCGCGAATCGCCGTGTGCATGTCGACGTGCCAGCGCGCACCGCCCGCCGGCGCGGCCGCGAAGAACGCGGCGGCCGCCGCTTCGAGCTGCACCGCGCGCGGCGCTTCGCGGCTCGTCGGCACTTGCGCGTGACGGCCGCTGAACAGGCGGTTCAGGTCGTCGTCGAGATAGCGCTCGCCCGCGCGCATCGCCGGCACATTGCCGAGCACGACGAGCAGCCGGCACGCGAGCGGCAGCGTGCCCGCCGCGAGATCATGCACGAGCATCGACAGCAGCTCGATCGGCGCGGTCTCGTCGCCATGCACACCGGCCGACACGAGCACGCTCGCGCGCGCCGACGCATCGGCCTCGCCGGCCTCATCGCGTGCGGCCGGCTCGAGTGCGAGCAGCCCGTCGCCGAGCCATCGCCAGCGCACCGCGCCGTCCGCGCACGCGCCGTCCTTCACGGCCGGCGTGTCACCCGCGAGCGTGAACGCGAGGAAGTCGTCGAGCAGCGCGGCGGCCGGCATGCGGGACTCAGCGCTGGAAGTCATACAGCGACCCGACACGCAGGATCTGCGTGAGCTCGTCGAGCGCCGTGCGCGATTCGTCGAGCAGCGTCGGATCGGCGAGGTCTTCCGGTGCGAGACGGTCGCGGTAGTGCTTTTCGATCCACGCGTCGAGCGACGCGAACAGCGTGTCGTTCATCCACACGTTCGACGTAACCGCCGCACGCTCGGCGTCGTTCAGCACGACGCGCAGGCGCAGGCAGGCAGGACCGCCGCCGTTCTTCATGCTTTCGCGCAGGTCGAACACGAGCACGTCGCGGATCGGGCCGTTGCCGGCCGCGAGCTCGTCGAGATAGGCCGCGACGTTCGCGTTCTCGCGACACTCCTGCGGCACGACGAGCACCTGCGAGCCGTCGGCGCGCGACAGCAGCTGGCTGTTGAACAGGTACGACGTGACCGCGTCGTTCACGCTCACGGCCGCCTCGGGCACCTCGATCACGTTCAGCCGCGCGCCGCGCGCGTCGAGCGTGGCCGTCAGCGTGTCGTAGATCGCCTGCTTGTTGACGAATGCGCGCTCGTGCGTGAACAGCGTGTCGCGGTTGCCGACCGAGATCACGTCGTTGTGGAACACGCCCGCATCGATCACGTCCGGATCCTGCTGCGCATAGACCGTCGCCGTTTCATCCAGGCCGTGGCGATGCGCGACCGCACGGCTCGCCTCGAAGGTCTGGCGCGCCGGGAAGCGCTTCGGCTCCGGGCCGCGGCGGTATTCCGCACGACCGTACACGAAGAATTCGACGCCCGGCGTGCCGTATTCGGCGCAAAAGCGCGTATGGTTCGCGGCCCCCTCGTCGCCGAGCGCCGGCGTGCCCGTCAGCGCCTCGTGCACCGCGAAGTGCGCGGGATCGGCGAACAGCGTCGACAGCGTGCGGCGCGTCGCTTCGTGCTCGATCGCGCGATGCAGCTTGCTGCACAGGTTGGCCGGCGTGAAGTGCACGCGACCGTCGCCGGTGTCGGCCGACGGGCTGACCGTCGCCGCGTTCGCGGTCCACATCGCCGATGCCGAGCTCGCCGCGGCGAGCAGTTCGGGCGCCTGCTTCGCGGCCTTCGCGATCACGTCCGCGTCCTTGCCGGAGAAGCCGAGCTCGCGCAACAGGCGCAGCGACGGCCGCTCCTGCGGCGGCAGCACGCCTTGCGCGAAGCCGAGATCCGCGAGCTGCTTCATCTTGCGCAGCCCCTGCTTCGCGGCCGCCTTCGGGTTCGCGGCCGACTTCTCGTTGTTGAGCGACGCCACGTTGCCGAACGACAGCCCGGCGTAGTTGTGGGTCGGGCCGACGAGCCCGTCGAAATTGGCTTCTTGTGCGTTCATCGTCGTTCCCTCGATCAGAAGTGCAGGCCCGGCGACAGGCTCGCGGGCAAGGTCAGTTGCGTGCTTTCCACCGACGCCATCGGATACGCGCAATAGTCGGCCGCGTAGTACGCGCTCGGACGATGGTTGCCCGAGCGACCGGTGCCGCCGAACGGCGCGGCGGACGATGCGCCGTTGGTCGGGCGGTTCCAGTTGACGATCCCCGCACGGATCGTGCGGCGGAAGTGATCCCACGCGTGCGCGTCGTCGGCCAGCAGGCCGGCGGACAGGCCGAACGCCGTGTCGTTCGCCCGCTCGATCGCTTCGTCGAACGTCGCGTAGCGGACGATCTGCGCGAGCGGGCCGAAGTGTTCTTCGTCGGGCAGGTTCGCCACGCCGGTCACGTCGATGATCGACGCGTTCACGAAACCCAGGCGCGGATCGCGCTGCGTCATCTCGATGATCGGCTTCGCGCCCTGCTCGATCAGGCGCGATTGCGCATCGACGAGCTTCGCGGCCGCGCGCGCCGAGATCACCGCGCCCATGAAGGGTTGCGGATCGGCGTCGAACACGTCGGCCGTGATCTTCGATGTGACGTCGGCCAAGCGTGCGAGGAAGCGCTCGCCGAACGCGCCCTGCGGCACGAAGATGCGGCGTGCGCACGTGCAACGCTGGCCGGCCGACAGGAACGCCGACTGGATCGTGTGGTGCACGGCCGCGTCGAGGTCCTCGACTTCGCCGATCACGAGCGGGTTGTTGCCGCCCATCTCGAGCGCGAGCACGATCTCCGGACGGCCGCCGAACTGCTTGTGCAGCAGCGTGCCGGTATCCGAGCTGCCGGTGAAGAACAGGCCGTCGATCTGCCGGTGATTCGCGAGCGCGATGCCCGTGTCCTTCTCGCCCTGCACGAGGTTCAGCACGCCGGCCGGCAGCCCGGCTTCCTGCCACACCTCGACCGTCGCGCGCGCGACGCCCGGCGCGAGCTCCGACGGCTTGAACACAACCGTGTTGCCCGCGATCAGCGCCGGCACGATATGGCCGTTCGGCAAGTGGCCGGGGAAGTTGTACGGGCCGAACACCGCGACGACACCGTGCGGACGATGGCGCAGCACCGCGACGCCGTCGGCCATGTCCTGGCGCTTCTCGCCGGTGCGTTCCTGGTACGCCTGGATCGAGATGCCGACCTTCGCGGCCATCGCCGCGACTTCGGTGCGTGCTTCCCACAGCGGCTTGCCCGTCTCGCGGCCGATCGCCGTCGCGATCGCTTCCTTGCGCTCGGTGAGCAGCGCCGCGAAGCGCTTGGCGATCGCGCAGCGCGCGTCGAAGTCGAGCGCCGACCAGCCGGCGAATGCGCGGCGCGCGCTCGCGACCGCGCGGTCGACGTCGGCTGCCGATGCGCTGTCGCCCTGCCACGCGATCGCGTCGGTGCCCGGGTTGCGCGAAGCGAAGGCGGGGCCCGAGCCTGCGATCCAGGCGCCGTCGATGAAGAGTTCCGTCATGATTCGTTTATCCCTGTTTGACTTTGAGCGGCAGCACGCGCACCGGATCGCCGGCCTTCACGTCGAGCGCGGCGGCATCGTCGGCCGACAGCACGAACGAACCGTTCGTGACCACACCCGGCGCGACGCCGACGCGGAAATCGTTCAGCGACGTGTTCGACACGAGCGACTTCGGCGAACGGTCGTCCCGCGCGTCGTCACCGGTGTCCGGCTCGCCGATCGTGACCGGCACGACGACACTCTCGCGCACCGTGCGCAGGTCGTTGATGTGGCATTCGAGCACCGGGCCCGCGTCGAAGATGTCGACGTGGTTCTGGTAACGCAGCCCTTCCGCTTCGAGCATCTTGCGCGCCGGCAGCGTGTCGCGGTGCGTGAGGCCGACCGCGTCCTGCGCGTCCTGCGGCAGCAGGTCGACGTACACCGGATAGCGCGGCATCAGCTCCGCGAGGAACGACTTGCGGCCGTGCGAGCTCAGGTAGTCCGCCGCATTGAAATCGATCTGGTAGAAGTGCGAACCGACCGCGCGCCAGAACGGCGACGTGCCGTCTTCGTCGAAGTGGCCGCGCAGTTCCGCGCAGATGCGCTCCGGGAAACGGTCGCGGAACTGCGCGATGAACATGAAGCGCGAGCGCGACAGCAGGCCGCCGACACCGCCCGTGCGATAGCGCGGGCTCAGGAACAGCGAGCACACTTCCGCGTAGCCCGTCAGGTCGTGCGAGATGTTGAGCGCGGACATCCGCGTCCACACGCCGAGCTCCTGGCTCGCGTGCACGACCGTGCTCACGCGATAGTTGTAGAACGGTTGTTCGAGGCCGACCTGCGTCTCGATCCCGCACACGCCCGCGATGTCGCCCGTCTTCGAGTCTTCCATCACGAAGAAGTAGCCGGCTTCGCCCGGCGCGGCGTTGCCCTCGAGCGTGCGGCGCGAGCGTTCGATTCGCGCGGCGAGCGCGTCGCGGTCGGGCTTGAACGTGGTCAGGCCCGGCCCGGTTTCCTTCGCTAACGACACGAGCGCGTCGACGTCGCCCGTTTGTACGACCCGAACGACGATCATGCTGCGCCTCCCTTCATTTCTTCATCGTCGCGGCGGTGCAGCGGCACGCAGCGCACGACATCGCCATCCTTCACGTCGAGCGCCGCGCGCACGTCACCGGACAGTGGCGCAAGGTCGCGGTGCGTATCGTCGTCCGGCAGGTCGGCCAGCACGCAGCGGAACGATTCGCCGCTGCCCGTCGACACCATGTACGCGACATCGCCCTGCTGCCGCGCGGCTTCGCGCACGGTGCGCTCCGCGGCGTGCTTCACGCATGCGATGCGGTCGACCTGCGCGGTCAGCACCGGGCCTGCGTCGAAGATGTCGACGAAGCGGTCCGGCTCGAAGCCTTCCTCGAGATGGATGTCGTACGCGAGCAGCGCCGTTTCGTTCGGCTCGCCGAGCACGCGCTGCGCGGCTTCCGGCAGCAGCGGCACGTAGAGCGGATAGGCCGGCATCACTTCCGCGATGAACGTGCGGCTGCGGCCGCCCGACGCGATGTCGACGTCGGTGAAGTCGCGGCCGAAGAACTTGCGGCCCACTGCTTCCCAGAACGGCGATGCGCCCGTGTTGTCGCTCACGCCGAGCAGCAGCGTGAACACTTCCGGCGTGAAGCGGCGGCGGTTCGCGGCGATGTACATCATCCGCGCACGCGAGATCAGGTGCGCGGCCGCGTCGCCGCGCAGCGACGGATCGACGTAGAAGCCCGCCAGCCGGCTCTTGCCGGTCAGCTCGTGCGACATCGTGAGCGCGTGGATCTTGCGGTTCACGTGCAGCTCGCGCGACGCGTGGATCAGTGCGTCGTTGCGGAACGCGTAGAACGGTTCCGAGTAGCCGGCCGCGGCCACGATGCTCGCCGTGCCGAGCAGCTTGCCCGTCGACGAGTCTTCCAGCACGAAGAGGTAGAACTCCTCGCCGGCGAAGTCGACGTCCGCGCGAAACGAATCCTCGGAGAGCGCCACGCGCGCTTCGAGCGCCGCGCGGTCATGCGGCAGCGAGTGCAGGACCGGCTGCGCGGTGCGCGCCATGTGCGCGAGCGCATCCAGATCCGTGAGTTTGCCGGGGCGAACAAATAGCATCGTCGTTCCTGTCTGCGATGGGTGCGCCGATCAGCGCGCGGTGGCTTCCTGAGCCGCGAGCACCTGTTCGACTGCCTTCTCGAAGCGCTTCATGCCTTCGTCGAGCAGGTCGAACGGAATCACGAGCGACGGCACGAAACGCAGCACGTTCGGGCCTGCGATCAGCATGATCAGGCCGTTGTCGGCGGCTGCGGTGACGAAGTCCTTCGCGCGGCCGTCGAATGCGGCGGTCAGTTCCGCGCCGACCAGCAGGCCCTTGCCGCGGATGTCCTTGAAGATGCCGAAGCGTGCGTTGATGCGTTCGAGCGCGCCCTTCAGTCGCACGCTGCGTTCGCGCACGCCTTCGAGGAGTGCCGGGTCGCCGATCAGTTCGACGACCTTGTCCGCGATCGCTGATGCGAGCGGGTTGCCGCCGTACGTCGTGCCGTGCACGCCGACCTTGAAGTACGCGGCCAGTTCGTTCGTCGTCAGCATCGCGCCGATCGGGAAGCCGTTACCGAGCGCCTTCGCGGTCGTGAGGATGTCCGGCGTGACGCCCGTGTCCATGTATGCGTAGAACTGGCCCGTGCGGCCGACGCCCGTTTGCACTTCGTCGAAGATCAGCACTGCGTCGTGCGCGTCGCAGGCTTCGCGCAGTGCCTTCAGGAAGGCCGGATCGGCCGGGATCACGCCGCCTTCGCCCTGCACCGGCTCGACGATCACCGCGCAGGTTTGCGGGCCGATCGCGGCCTTGGCGGCTTCGATGTCGTTGAACGGCAGGTGCTTGATGCCGGCCGGCACCGGGCCGAAGCCTTCCGAGTATTTCGGCTGGCCGCCGACGCTGACCGTGAAGAACGTGCGGCCGTGGAACGACTGGACGAACGACACGATTTCGTACTTGTCGGCGCCGTGGCGGTCGAAGGCGACGCGGCGCGCGAGCTTCAGCGCGGCTTCGTTCGCTTCCGCGCCCGAGTTCGCGAAGAATGCGCGGTCGGCGAAGGTGAGCGATTCGAGGCGCTTCGCGAGGCGCAGCACCGGTTCGTTCGTGTAGCCGTTGCCGATGTGCCAGAGCTTGCGGCCTTGTTCGTCCAGGACTTTCAGCAGTTCCGGGTGGCCGTGACCCAGCGACGTCACCGCGATGCCGCAGGCGAAATCCATGTATTCGCGGCCGGCCGTGTCCCACACGCGGGAGCCCTCTGCACGGTCCGGCACGAACGGCGCGGGGGAGAATACCGGCACCATCACTTCGTCGAATGTCTGGCGGGTCACGGTCGAGGTCGTCATGGTCGTTCCTTTCGGTTTCGTAAGAGGGTTCAACAGGATCAAGTTTAGGTAAGGGTGACGCAAGCGTCTTGCGGATTTGCGACGGGTTCTATCGGAAGCGGCTTCGTCGCTTTATTTTGCTCTTCTGCGGTTGGGGTTTCTTCGTTCGGGGCGTCTGTGTTTGGTGGTGCGCCCGCGTTTTCGTGAAGCACCCGCGATCGTGTCGGTCTATTAGCGTCGCCCCTGCGCGGGGCGGCGGTTACTTTTCTTTGTCTTGCCAAAGAAAAGTAACCAAAAGAAAGGCGCTCAGACAACGCATGACCTCCCGGTGCCATAGCCAACAAAGTGGCACTCGCCTAAGTGTCCGCGCCAGTAAAGAACCCGGAGTGGTTCGAGCAATAGTTCTGACGCGCCACACCACCCAACAGACCGGTATACCGCCCGCTAGCTCCGTCCTCGCTTCGCTCGGCTGCAAGGTGCTTCAGCGCAATTCACACGCCTGCGCACAACTCCCACCCGCCCCACTAATCAGGTCCCCCAATCAGGACCCTGTCCGCCCTAGCCCAACGTTCATTAATTGCATGCATGTGCTCTTCGCGACGATTGCGTAAGCCAATCGACGATCGCGCTGAGAAGGAGGATGTGGACCTATCGGCCGAGCGAAGCGAGGACGGAGCTAGCGGGCGGTATACCACTCCGCGAGGTGATGAGAGGTGTCAGAACGATTGCTCGAACCACTCCGGGTTCTTTACTGGCGCGGACACTTAGGCGAGGGCCACTCCGGTGGCTATGGCACCGGGAGGTCATGCGTTGTCCGAGCGCCTTTCTTTTGGTTACTTTTCTTTGGCAAGACAAAGAAAAGTAACCGCCGCCCCGCGCAGGGGCGACGCTAATAGACCGACACGATCGCCGGTGCTTCACGAAAACGCGGGCGCACCACCAAAAAAATCAATCCTTCGCACCGCGCTCGACAAGCGCCCCCCCGCGAGGCTCACTCCCCCCGCCGGTCTGTTTCTCGAGCCAAGCCCGTCGATCTTCTCGAGGCGTAACGCCAAACCGCTCCCGATAGGCATTAGAAAAATGCGCAGCGGAAGAGAACCCACAGGCGAGACTGACTTGAACCACCGACTTGCTGGTCCGCTGCAATTGGGTGCGCGCCTTGAGCAGTCGAAGATTGAGGTAATACTTGGAGGGCATAGCCCCGAGATACTGCCGAAAGAGCCGCTCGAGTTGCCGCCGCGACACGCCGACAAGCCCGGCAATCTCATCGGTAGTCAAAGGATCCTCGATATTGGCTTCCATCAAAAGCAAAGCATCATTCAACCGAGGATGTCGCTCACCGGGCGCGGTGACAAAAGGAATCCGCTGCCGCTCCTCACCACTCCGCAGCGTCCCGGCGCCGAGCGCATCGGCAATCCGCTCCGCGAGATCCGCCCCATGTTCGCGGCCGATCATGGCCAGCATGAAATCGACGGTAGCCTGCCCGCCCGCACAGGTCGCCCGATCGCGATCGATCTCGAAGATCTGCTGCGTGACGATCGATCGCTCGAACTGCTCGGCGAACTGCTGATACGTCTCCCAGTTCACGCTCACCCGATACCCGGAAAGCTGCCCGGCCATCGCGAGCCACCACACGCCGTGGTGAATACCCGTGACGACCGGCGTGCGCTGCCCGACCCGCGCGAGACTCGCGAGAAACAACCGGTAGTCGGCAAACTGCTGAAACCGCTCCGACACGACGATCAGCCAGTCGCACGCGATCGCATCGTTGAACGCCGCATCGGCATGCCACTGCGCGCCGCCGGCGAGCGGCACGGGCCGCCCATCCCACGAACACACCTGCCAGCGATACAGCAAGCGCCCGTCGATCTCGTTCGCGAGATTCAACGCATCGACGATCGGCCCCACGCCCGACATCGACACGGGCGGCAATGCAACGATCGCCACCTGCGTCGTGCGGGTGGCGCCTGCGGGACGAGTCACCGGTACCACGTATGAAAACCCGCCCTTCGCGTTACTTGAGGCTGCCCGACAGGAACTGCTTCAGACGCTCGCTCTGCGGACGCACCAGCACCTCCTTCGGATCGCCCTCTTCCTCGGTCCGCCCCTGATGCAGGAACATCACGTGGTTCGACACGTTGCGCGCAAAACCCATCTCGTGCGTGACGACGATCATCGTGCGGCCTTCCTCGGCCAGCTTCTGCATCACCTTCAGCACTTCACCGACGAGTTCCGGGTCGAGCGCCGAGGTCGGCTCGTCGAACAGCATCACGTCCGGATGCATCGCGAGCGCACGCGCAATCGCGACACGCTGCTGCTGGCCGCCCGACAGATGCGACGGATACTGCTTCTCGACACGCGGCGCCAGCCCGACCTTCTCCAGGTACGCGCGTGCGCGCTCCTCGGCTTCCCGCTTCGAAATGCCAAGCACGTGCACCGGCGCTTCCATCACGTTCTCGAGCACGTTCATGTGTGCCCACAGATTGAAGTGCTGGAACACCATCGCGAGCTTCGTGCGGATGCGCTGCAACTGCTTGTGATCGGCGACCTCGAGCGCGCCGGCGCGGTCGGGCTTCGTGCGCACGGTCTCGCCGTCGACGACGATCTGCCCCGCATTCGGCCGCTCGAGAAAATTGATGCAGCGCAGGAACGTGCTCTTGCCCGAACCGCTCGCGCCGATGATGCTGATGACGTCGCCGGCTTTTGCGTTCAGCGATACGCCCTTGAGCACCTCGTTATCGCCATAGCGCTTGTGAATGTCGACCGCGGCAAGCTTGGTGGAAGCGGACGCGCTCGTTTGAGTGATCTCGGCCAACTGGCTCTCCTCGAAGTGAAATCAATGACGGCCGGCCGCGAGATACGCGAGCCAGTGGCGCTCCGCCCGGCGAAATGCCGCGACGAGTGCGAACGATACCGCAAGATAGATCAGCGCGGCGATCCCGAACGACTGGAACGCCATGTAGGTCGCGGAATTGGCGTCGCGCGCGACCTTCAGGATGTCGGGCACGGTCGCCGTGAACGCCACGGTGGTCGCGTGCAGCATCAGGATCACCTCGTTGCTGTACAGCGGCAGCGCGCGGCGCAGCGCCGACGGCAGGATCACCCGGCGGTACATCGTGAACGGCGACATCCCGTACGCACGCGCCGCCTCGACCTCGCCGTGCGGAATCGCCCGAATCGCGCCCGCGAAGATCTCGGTCGTGTATGCGCAGGTGTTCAGCGCGAACGCGAGAATCGCGCAGTTGAAGCCGCTCCTGAAGAACGCGTCGAGCAGCGAGTGCGAACGCACGAACTCGAGGCTGTACATGCCCGTGTACATCAGCAGCAACTGCACGTAGAGCGGCGTGCCACGGAACACGTACGTGTAGAACCGCACCGGCATCGACAGCCACTTCTTCTTCGACACGCGCGCGACCGCAAGCGGCACCGCGCACACGAAGCCGAGCGAAATCGACGCGACGAGCAGCCACAGCGTCACCGCAAGGCCGGAGAGGCGCTGGCCGTCCCAGTAAAGGAACGCCCGGCCGAATTCCTGGAGGATCTCGATCATAGTTCTGCGTGCCGCACGCCCATGGAATAACGCTTCTCGAGCTGGATCAGCACGAGGTTGGAGACGGTCGTGATCGCGAGGTAGATCAGCGCCGCAATGAGGATGAAGAAGAACATGTTGAACGTGCTCTTGCCGGCGTCCTGCGCGGCCTTCACAACGTCCGCGAGGCCGATGATCGACACCAGCGCGGTCGCCTTCACGAGCACCTGCCAGTTGTTGCCGATGCCCGGCAGCGCGAAGCGCATCATCTGCGGAAACATGATCCGCACGAATACGCGCATCCCGCTCATCCCGTACGCCGCGCCGGCCTCGAGCTGGCCGCGCGGCACCGACAGGAACGCGCCGCGAAACGTCTCGGTAAAGTACGCACCGTAGATGAAGCCGAGCGTCAGCACGCCCGCGACGAACGGATCGATGTCGATCTGCTCCCAGCCGACGAGGTCGGTGAACTGGTTGAGCCAGATCTGGATGCTGTAGAACAACAGCAACATCAGGACGAGATCGGGCACCGAGCGGATCAGCGTCGTATAACCGGTCGCGATCGCTCGCAGCACCCGGTTGTGCGACAGCTTCGCCACCGCGCCGATCAGTCCCAGCGCCACCGCGGCGGCAAGCGACAGCACCGACAGCTCGATGGTCTGCACGGTGCCGGCCCAGAGGACGGGACCAAAGCCGTAAAGGAACACGCGCGTCTCCAGTGTTGAATGAACACCGGCACGCAAATCTCTCTCGCGCCGGGCTGACGCGGATAGTCGCAAGCGAAAATGATTGCCTCAAATCACCGTGCACGCGACTGTTGCATTGCAACAATTCCTTCGATCATTTGCAGGCCCGGTCTACGCCCCTGTTTCAAAAGGGAAAAACCCGCTTCCTGACAGTCGGATGACACGCAGGGAAGCGGGCTTTTTGCAATTTTCCGGTCGCTTTTTCGATATAGCGCCGGGAGGCGAGTTCACCGCCCCTTCAGGATGTCGGAGCGCGAAGTCGTATAGACAAGCCCGTCCGGGCCGAAATGGACGTTGAAGAACGCGTCGGTGTTGACGCCATCCTCGAGCCAGCGCCAGCTCCAGACCGTCTCGGGCTTGAGCGGGTATTGCGCGATGTCGCCCGGCTTGCCGAGCAGGCGCCGCACCTCGTCCTCGTCCATCCCGGGGCGCACCTTCGCGAAGTTCTCGGCGGTCAGCACCTGCGTCGCGCCCGCGTAGTGCCCGCTCGCGTCGAGGTCGACGAACCAGGTCTGATTGCCCATCGGGCCGCGCGGATATTCGAGACGCTTGGAGCCGTCGGTGAAGGTGCGCTCGGTCTCGGGCTTGCCCATCGTGCCGCGCACGTCGGCCTCGGTCGATACACCGACCTTCAGCCCCTTGAGCAGCAGCGGCGCCGGCTTGATCGCGTTGAAAAAATCCCTGATGCGTTGCACGTCGAGATTGCCTTGCTTGTCGTCGCAGCCGGTCAATGCCAGCGCGGCGGCCAGCATCGTGACGGGGAGCAGCCGGAAACGAAAAATCATCTGAGGAAATGCGCGTCGAGAAAACACGCGCCAAGGATACCCGCGCAACGCCAAAAGCGCGAGACGGGCACGCGGCCCGTCTCGTGTTCAATGCGTCGTTTCGGTGTGCGCCGCGGCCTCGCGGCGCGCGGGCGGTGCATCATCCGACACGGCCGGCACCCCACGGATGCGGCGGCGCGTGCGCACAAGTTCGGCAAGCTGCCACGAACCGAGCGCCAGGCAGCCGAACAGCACCTCACGGCCGCGCTTGACCAGCGCGAGCGACAGCGCCGTCTCGCGATCGACGCCGAACATCTGCGCGAGCAGCACGACGGTCGCCTCCTGCACGCCGAGGCCGCCCGGCACCATGAATGCCGCATGCCGCACGGCCTGCGTCATCGCCTCGATCGCGATCGCGCCGCCGATCGATACCGGATGACCGAGCAGCGCGAGCGCCCAGTAAATTTCGAGCGCACCGAGCACGTAGCCGGACAGTTGCCAGAAGAACGCACTGAACAGCAGCGCCGTGCGCGACATCAGCGCGTCGATGTCGCCATCGAGCCGGCGGCCGTCGACGCCCTGCAGCAACCGGTGCGAATCGCCGAGCAGACGCCCCGCGAACCGCTCGATCGCGTGGAAGACGCCGCCGCGCCGCATCAGCACGACGCCGAGCACCGGCAGCGGCAACGTCAGCAGCAGCGCAAGGCCGATCGTGCCGCCGCCCATGTCGTGCGTGGTCGCGAGCAGCAGCACGAGGCCGAGCGCCGCGAACGCATACTGGACGACGATCGTCACCAGCACCTCGACGATCACCGACGCGGTCACGCGGCTCGCGTCGGGCACCTGCCAGCGCGCCATCCGGATCCCGACCAGCTCGCCGCCTATCCCGACCACGGGCAGCAGCCGGTTCACGGCTTCGCGCACGGTCGCGACCCACCACAGAAACGACAGCGACGCGCGCCGGTCGAGCAGCTGGTGCCACGCATACGCGTCGAGCAGCAGCGGCAGCGCGTGGAACGGCACGAGCCATAGCAGCGCGAAGCCGGCGCGCTCGAACATCCGCGACACGTCGCCGATGCCTTCGTGCAACCCCAGCGCGAGCAGGATCCCGATGCCGATCGGCCAGCCGAGCCATTTGATCCACCGGGTCATGACGGCCGCGCCCCCGCTTCGCGCGACGCACGCGTGCCGCGGCGCATCGCAAACTGGCCGAACACGTCCGCAAACCCGCCGGTCGCGACGCCGGCCGCCTTCAGCGCGGCCGCGACGCGCGGCGACAGCAGCGCGTCCAGTTCGTCCACCGGGCGGTAATCGGCCATCGTCGGCGTGATCGGGCCGTCGCCGGCCTCGGCCGGATGACAGTAGATCTCGCCGACACCGGGCGGCAGCGCCGCGAGCGCGTCGAGCAGCACGCCCTCGTCCATCGCGCCCGTATGCGCGATCCCGACCACGTAGTCGTTGTGCGCGAGCCCCGCGCGATCGAGCCGGGCGCGCACGAGCGCGATCCACGGCTTGAGCAGCGCGGGCGCGCTCGTTTCATACGGCAGCCGCACCGCGCGCAGCCCGTAGTCGCGGCCGATCTCGATGATCAGCGACAGCACGGTCGGATGCAGGTGGAAATGCTTGTGCGCGTTCACGTGGTCGAGCGGCAGGCCGCTCGCCGCGAACGCGTCGAACTGCGCGCGGATCTCGCGGCGCAGTTGCGCACGCACGTGCGGCAGGAAGAAGAAGCGGCAGCCGTCCTTCGCCATCGCGTCGCCGAACCGCCCGTCGGGGCCGACGAGCGCGGGGATCTCATGCGCGGGCAGCATGGCCGGCCCGTCCGCGAGGACGAGATGCAGGCCGACCGCGAGCGACGGCAGCCGCCGCGCGCGTTCGATCGCATCCTGCGCCGCGGGCGCACCGACCATCAGGCTCGCGGCGTTCAGCACGCCGTCGCGATGCGCGCGCTCGACCGCCGCGTTGACGCGCGGATGCAGCCCGAAGTCGTCCGCGGTGAAGATCAGCGCCCGCGCCGCCCGCTGCGTCGTCACGAATCAGGCCTCGTGTGCGCGCAGGAAGCGGAAGAACTCGACGCCTTCGCGCAGACGGCGCTTCATCATGTCCCAGCTCGTCAGCATCTCGCGGACGATCTCCCAGATCTTCGACGGACGGAAGTAGAACTGGCGATAGAACTGCTCGAGGTGGTGATAGATCTCGTCGCGCGACAGGTGCGCATAGCCGATCGCCGCGAGCTGCACGCCTTCCTTGCTGACCAGGTTGATGGTCTTGTTCTCTTCCATCCAGCCGTTCTCGACGGCCTGCTTGTACAGCGTCGTGCCCGGATACGGCGCGGCGAGCGACACCTGGATCGTGTGCGGATTGATTTCCTTCGCGTACTCGATCGTCTTCTTGATGGTTTCCTGCGTCTCGCCCGGCAGGCCGAGGATGAAGGTGCCGTGGATCTTGATGCCGAGCTTCTTGCAGTCCGCGCTGAAGCGGCGCGCGAAATCGGTGCGCACGCCCTTCTTGATGTTCACGAGGATCTGGTCGTCGCCGGATTCGAAGCCGACCAGCAGCAGGCGCAGCCCGTTCTCCTTCATGACCTTCAGCGTCTTGTACGGCACGTTCGCCTTCGCGTTGCACGACCACGTGATGCCGAGCTTGCCCAGGCCGATCGCGATGGCTTCAGCGCGCGGCAGGTCGTCGGTGAAGGTGTCGTCGTCGAACATCAGTTCCTTCACTTCCGGCATGTTGTCGCGGATCCACTTTGCTTCCGCGAGCACGTTCTCGACCGAGCGCGTGCGGTAGCGATGGCCGCTGACCGTCTGCGGCCACAGGCAGAACGTGCAGCGCGACTTGCAGCCGCGGCCCGTGTAGATCGATACGTACGGATAGTTGAGGTAGCCGATGAAGTAGTTGTCGATTTTCAGGTCGCGCTTGTAGACGGGCGCGACGAACGGCAGTTCGTCCATGTTCTCGAGGATCGGACGTGCTTCGTTGTGCTCGATCGAGCCGTCCTTCGCGCGCCAGCTCAAGCCCTTGATCTGTGGGAACGGCTTGCCTTCGGCGATTTCCTTGCAGGTGAAGTCGAATTCCTCGCGGCACACGAAGTCGATTGCCTCGCTCGCCGTGAGCGAGTTGTGCGGATCGACCATCACCTTCGCGCCGACCATGCCGACCAGCATCGACGGCTTCATCTTCTTCAGGTCCTGCGCGAACATCGCGTCGGTCGGGAACGACGGCGTGCTCGTGTGGATGATCACGAGGTCGTAGTCGTTGGCGATCTTCAGCGTTTCCTCGACCGACAGGCCGTCGGCCGGCGCGTCGACGACGCGGCTGCCCGGCACGAGCGCGGCCGGCTGCGCGAGCCACGTCGGGTACCAGAAGGAACGGATTTCGCGCTTTGCCTGATAGCGCGAGCCGGCTCCGCCGTCGAAGCCGTCATACGAAGGGGCCTGCAAGAACAGCGTTTTCATGAATGCTCCGGTAGCCTGCATAGTTCGATTCGTTTCAACGATTCAGTCAATAACCCGCGAGCCGCCCTGCCGGCGCCCGCCTCTCTGTCATGTCGCGCCGCGCGGCATGGCCGCGCGGCGCGTCTCGGCCCTCCGGCCGGATTCGATCGGGAACGCGCGCACGGCCGCTCCCTCGGGCAACGTACCTTAGCGGCCGTCCGCGCCTTCCACCGCCGCCGTCGCGCGCTCGCCGCCGACGACCGCCATCCGCGCGCCGCGCCACACGACGTGCGTGCCGAACGCGGCCGCGAGCCATTCGAGCGCGAGCAGCGTGTCGCGCACCGCGACGAGCGGCAGATCGCGCCAGAACGCGCGCCAGCCGTCCTCGCCGCGCGCGTGCAGCACCAGCCGCCCGAACGTGCCCACGATGGCCGCGCCACCCGCCAGCGTGCCGGCGAAGGTGCCGTCCAGACGCAGCGCGAGCGCCGCACCGATCGCGAGCCACGG
Source organism: Burkholderia sp. Tr-862 (assembly GCF_011753085.1). Taxonomy (NCBI): domain Bacteria; kingdom Pseudomonadati; phylum Pseudomonadota; class Betaproteobacteria; order Burkholderiales; family Burkholderiaceae; genus Burkholderia; species Burkholderia sp. Tr-862. Next base: position 16,665 of record NZ_VWWG01000028.1, on the reverse strand, counting down.
CGCGGTAAACGTGATGAACAGGAACGTGAAGCCGGTCGGGTTCAGCGAACGGATCGTGCGCAGCCAGCGCGTCTCGCGGTGCCAGAGCGGCCCGAACGACGGCTCGATCACGTCGGTCGCGACCTCGACCTCGGACAGCACGGTGCGTCGCCCGAGGCGGCGCGGCAGTTCGGAGAGCCAGAAGTCATCGGCCAGCTCGTCCTTCAGCGCGAGCAAACCGCCGATCCGGTCGAGCGTGTCGCGCGTCAGCGCGAGCGTCGCGCCGAAGCCGAAGCGGCTCGAGCGGCCGAGGTGCGCGATCCGCACCGACGGCGCGAACCAGGCATCGACGAACTGCGCGCCGATCCGCGTCCAGAACCCGCCGACGCTGCGCGCATGATACAGGCACGTGACGACACCGACCGACGCGTCGGCGAGCGGCGCCGTCACGCGCTCCAGATAGTCCGGCTGCACCGCGATGTCGCTGTCCGCGATCACGATGCGGCCGTACTTCGCGCGTTCGGCCAGATTGATCAGGTTGCTGACCTTCAGGTTCTTGCCGTGCACGCGCGCGTCGATCACGAGCGTGATGTCGCACTCCGGATAGTCGGCGCGCAACCGCTCGACGACGGCGACGGCCGGATCGGCCGCTGACGCGACCCCGAACAGCACTTCATGGCGCGGGTGGCGCTGCTCGCAGAACGTCGCGAGGTTCTCGTACAGGTGCGGCTCCGCGCCGCACAGCGGCTTGAGCACGCTGACGGGCTCGAAGCCGTCGCGCGCGGCGGTGCGCGGCGTGCGCGGGCGCGGCGCGAAGGCCGCGGCGAGCGCGTAGCCGGACGCGGCGAGCGTGAACACGAGCAGGAGCCAGTCGAGCAGCGTGACGGTCGGCGTCATGCGCGACGCCCCCCGGCGACGCGGGCGCCCTGCCGATCGATCGAACCTGGTTGAACGTGATTGGGTATTCCGAGAGCAACGAACGCGGGCACGACCCGACTCCTTGTTCCAGCAGCGTCTGTGTAGTGGCGAAGCTTGGCCCATTCCCCGAATGCGACCCGCCCCGGCTTCGCGTGGCACATCTCCGCGCGATGCCCGGACGGGATGCGGGAAGATTCGAATGGCGATCATCGGCACAACATGGACAGGCGCCGGATTTTAGCAGTCCAAGTCGGCCCGCGCGCGGACGGCACGCGAAACGGACTAGTGCGATTTCGGCAAAGCTGTGCGGCCGGCAAACCATTCTGGTGCCACTACGTTCACGCTAGCGTAAGCACTTTGCAGGCGTATTGCAGTCTTGAAAATCAAACGTTTCGTGGAAATTTGTATGTCGATGCGGAGACATGTCAAATCGCCGTAAAGATTAGTCATTATTTGGGGATTGGATTGATTTCTGCAACGATCGCGACCTGCCACCCAACGCCACCTTGCACCCCTGAAAGGCGCATGGGTATCCGTGCGTCGCCAGCGCGTTCCGGAACCCTTTGGCAAAATCGTCGACATCTGTTGCGCATGCGCATCACCGCGCCCCTCCCTTTAGAAGGCCACCGATGATTCCGTTTTCCGTACTTGATCTCGCCCCCATTCCCGCCGGCGCGGACGCCGCGCAGGCCTTCCGCAATACCGTCGATCTCGCGCAGCACGCGGAGCGCCTCGGTTACCGGCGCTACTGGCTCGCCGAACATCACAACATGCCCGGCATCGCGAGCGCGGCGACCGCCGTCGTGATCGGTCATGTCGCGGGCGCGACGAAGACGATCCGCGTCGGCTCGGGCGGGATCATGCTGCCGAACCATGCGCCGCTCGTGATCGCCGAACAGTTCGGCACGCTCGCGTCGCTGTATCCGGGGCGCATCGACCTCGGCCTCGGCCGTGCGCCCGGCACCGACCAGACCACGTCGCGCGCGCTGCGCCGCGACCTGATCGGCAGCGCCGACTCGTTTCCGGACGACGTCGCCGAGCTGCAGCGCTACTTCGCGGAACCGGTGCCCGGCCAGCGCGTGCGCGCGGTGCCCGGTGCGGGGCTGGACGTGCCCGTGTGGCTGCTGGGTTCGAGTCTGTTCAGCGCGCAGCTCGCCGCGATGCTCGGGCTGCCGTTCGCGTTCGCGTCGCACTTCGCGCCGGACTACCTGATGCGCGCGCTCGAACTCTATCGCGCGCAGTACCGGCCGTCGGCCGCATGGCCAAAGCCGCATGCGATGGTCGGCATCAACGTGTTCGCGGCCGATACCGACGACGAGGCGCGGCGCCTCTTCACGTCGCTGCAGCAGCAGTTCATCAACCTGCGCCGCGGCACGCCGGGCAAGCTGCCGCCGCCCGTCGACGCGCTCGAGGCGAGTGAATTCGAACTCGCGAACGTCGCGCACGCGCTGTCGTTCGCGGCCGTCGGTTCGCGCGACACGGTGCGCGACAAGCTGCGCGACCGGATTGCACAGACGGGTGCGGACGAGGTGATCATCACCGCGCAGATCTACGATCACGCCGCGCGGGTGCGCTCGTTCGAGCTGGCGGCGCAGATCCGCGACGAACTCGCGAACGAAACCCGCTGACCGGACGGGCGCGGCCGCCGGCGCGTGCACCCGCCGTCACGTCACGACGGGTGCACCGCCTCCAGCCCGTCGAGCAGCGCCTTGTGGAACGCGTCCGGGTCCTGGATCTGCGGCGCGTGGCCGAGCGCCGGGAATTCGACGAGCTGCGCGCCGGGGATCGCCGCCTGCGTACGCTTCGCGAGTTCCGGGTAATGGCCGAGCTTCGCGTGCACGTCGGGCGGTGCCACCTCCTTGCCGATCGCGGTCGTATCCTTGTCGCCGATCAGCAGCAGCGTCGGCACGTGAATCGCGCCGAGTTCGTAGACCACCGGCTGGGTGAGGATCATGTCGTAGATCAGCGCCGAGTTCCACGCGACCGCGTCGCGGCCCGGGCCGCGATACATGCCGGCGAGCATCTGCACCCAGCGCTCGTAGGACGGCGACCACTTGCCCGCGTAGTAGGTCGCCTGTTCGTAGCGGCGGATCCCGTCGGCGTTCGTCTTCTGTTCGCGCGCATACCAGTAGTCGACCGGCAGCGGCGGCACGCCGAGCGCCTTCCAGTCCTCGAGGCCGATCGGGTTCACCAGCACGAGCTGGTCGGTTGCCTTCGGATACATCAGCGCATAGCGCATCGCGAGCATCCCGCCCGTCGAATGGCCGACGATCGTCGCCGATTTCACGCCGATCGACTCGAGCAGCGCATGCGTATTGCGCGCGAGCTGCTGGAAGCTGTACTGGTAGCGTTCGGGCTTCGACGACTTGCAGAAGCCGATCTGGTCCGGCGCGATGACGCGATAGCCGGCGCGGCTCAGCACGCCGATCGTGTCCTCCCAGGTCGCCGCGCAGAAGTTCTTCCCATGCAGCAGCACGACGGTGCGGCCGTTCGGATGCGCCGGCTGCACGTCCATGTACATCATCTCGAGGGTTTCGCGCTGCGACACGAACGCGTAGCGGTGCACCGGCTCCGGATAGGCGAAACCTTCCAGGCGGGGGCCGTACGCGGGCCCGTCGTTGCCGGCCGGCGCCGGAGCGGCGGCCACGGCTGCGGTCGCGCATGCCGCGGCGACGCCGGCGCCGAGCACGGCGGCGCGCGCGAGGGACAACATCTTGCAAATCGAGAGCATGGCGATCACGGTAAGGGGAAATGCACGCACGCAACCGGGCGGCTTCGCGCCCCGCGATTCTACGCGGTCGTGCTGACGACGGCGCGCAACACTCGATGGCCGTGCGACTTCCGCGCGCGCGACGAACTCGGGTATCGTGTGTCGTGACCCTGAAACGCCTGCAGGCGAACACTCATGAAAAACGTCCTCAGCATTCAGTCGCACGTGATCTACGGACACGCCGGCAACAGCGCGGCCGTGTTCCCGATGCAGCGCCTCGGCGTCAACGTCTGGCCGCTCAACACCGTCCAGCTGTCGAATCACATGCAGTACGGCCACTGGGCCGGCAGCGCGATCGACGCGGCGAAGATGGAGCAGCTCGTCGACGGCGTCGCCGCGATCGGCGCGCTCAAGCGCTGCGACGCGGTGTTGTCCGGCTTCGTCGGCTCGCCGCCGCAGGCGCGCGCGACGGTCGAGATCGTGCGCACGGTGAAGGCGATGAACCCGAACGCGTGGTACTTCTGCGATCCGGCGATGGGCCAGACGGGCGGCGTGCGGCCCGAACCCGGCGTCGAGGAATTCATCGTCCAGGAGATGCCGGCGCTCGCGGACGGCATGTCGCCGAACCACACCGAGCTGCAGAAGCTCGCCGGGCGGCGCATCGAGACCGTCGCCGAAGCCGTCGACGCCTGCCGCGCGCTGATCCGCCGCGGCCCGAAGATCGTCCTCGTCAAGCACCTGCACGACCGCAACAGCCCGGCCGACCGTTTCAACATGCTCGCCGTCACCGAAACCGAAGCGTGGATCGGCCAGCGCCCGCTGTATGCGTTTCCGCGCCATCCGGTCGGCGTCGGCGACCTCACCAGCGCCATTTTCGTCGCGCGCCGGCTGCGCGGCGACTCGGTGCGCGCCGCGTTCGAGCACACGCTCGCGGCCGTGCACGCAGTCGTGAAGGCGACCTACGACGCGCGCCGCTACGAGCTCGAACTCGTCGCCGCGCAGGACGAAATCGCGCGCCCGAGTGAATGGTTCGGCGCGTGGGTGACCGACGCCTGACGCGCCCGCATCGGCCCTGAATCCCTGCGAATCCCCCGGTATCTCCCGCATCTCCGGCGTGCCGCGCGCGCCACCGCATCGCTCCTCCCCCGCAATTCGATCGCCGGCGCAACGCCGTCCAGGTCCTGTCCGGTCCGCGCGTGCAAACGTTTTCGGACTTCACATGAATGACACCGATTTCTCGCTATGCTCGCGAGGGCACGACCAGCGCAGCCGCATCCTGCGCCCGGACGCGCCGACTTTTCCCGCATGTCCCGCCAATCGGCTCTCCTCCTTTACGCACGATAACGACCATGACCCGATCGAACCGTCGTGACTTCCTGCGCGTCGCCGCCGGCACTGCCGGCGCCGCCGCGCTGAACCTGTTCCCGCCCGTGATCCGCGATGCGCTTGCGATTCCGGCGAACCGCCGTACCGGTACCATCCGCGATATCGAACACATCGTGATCCTGATGCAGGAGAACCGCTCGTTCGACCACTACTTCGGCACGATGCGCGGCGTGCGCGGCTTCGGCGATCCTCGCCCGCTGCGCCTCGCGAACGGCAAGTCGGTGTTCCATCAGCCGGTCGGCCCGGCCGAGCTGCTGCCGTTCCACCCGGGCGCGGACAAGCTCGGCCTGCAGTTCCTGCAGGACCTGCCGCACGGCTGGCAGGACATGCACGCCGCGTGGAACAAGGGCCGCTACGACCAGTGGGTGCCGCACAAGGGCACCACCACGATGGCGTACCTGAAGCGCGACGACATCCCGTTCCACTACCAGCTCGCCGACGCATTCACGATCTGCGATGCGTACCACTGCGCGATCCCGAGTTCGACCGACCCGAACCGCTACTACATGTGGACCGGCTACGTCGGCAACGACGGTACGGGCGGCGGCCCGGTGCTCGGCAACGAGGAAACGGGCTACGGCTGGACGACCTATCCGGAAGTGCTCGAGCAGGCCGGCGTGTCGTGGAAGATCTACCAGGACGTCGGCACCGGGCTCGACGCGAACGGCTCGTGGGGCTGGACGCAGAACCCGTACATCGGCAACTACGGCGACAACTCGCTGCTCTACTTCAACCAGTACCGCAGCGCGCTGCCCGGCACGCCGCTGTACGACAAGGCGCGCACCGGCACCAACATCAGCGCCGGCGGTACGCTGTTCGACGTGCTGCAGCAGGACGTGAAGAACGGCACGCTGCCGCAGGTGTCGTGGATCTGCGCGCCGGAAGCGTACTCGGAACACCCGAACTGGCCGGCCAACTACGGCGCGTGGTACATCGAGCAGGTGCTGAAGGTGCTCGTGTCGAATCCGGACGTGTGGAGCAAGACCGCACTCTTCATCACCTACGACGAGAACGACGGCTTCTTCGACCACGTGCCGCCGCCGTTCGCGCCGCAGTCGCGCGACAACGGGCTGTCGACGGTCGCAACGACCAACGAGGTGTTCGCCGGCGACGCGTCGCACATGGCCGGCCCGTACGGGCTCGGGCCGCGCGTGCCGATGCTGGTCGTGTCGCCGTGGACCAAGGGCGGCTGGGTCTGCTCGCAGACCTTCGATCACACGTCCCTGCTGCAATTCATCGAAGCGCGCTTCGGCGCGCAGTATCCGGTGACGGCCGCCAACGTGTCGCCGTGGCGCCGTGCGGTGTGCGGCGACCTGACGTCGGCGTTCGAATTCGCGACCGCCGACGCCGCATGGCCGACGCTGCCCGACACGAGCGGCTATGCGCCGCCCGACCGCGTGCGCCACCCCGACTACATCCCGGTGCCGCCGGTATTGCAGAAGCTGCCGAAACAGGAGGCCGGACTGCGTCCGGCACGCGCACTGCCGTACGAGCTGTTCGTGCACGGCCGCGTCGAAGCCGCGAACGGCCAGTTCCGGCTGACCTTCGCGAACACCGGCCGCGCGGGCGCGGCATTCCAGGTGCAGTCGCGCAACCGCCTCGACGGCCCGTGGGCGTACACGGTCGAAGCCGGCAAGCGGGTCGCCGATACGTGGAGCGCCGCAGCGTCGCTCGGCCTGTACGACCTCGACGTGTACGGCCCGAATGGCTTCTACTGCCATTTCCGCGGCCCGTTCGCGACCGGCGTCGGCAGCGCGAACGTGAACCCCGAGGTGATCTACGGCTACGACGTCGCGAACGGCAACATCACGCTGCGCCTGATGAACCGCGGCCACAAGGCCGTGCGGCTCAAGGTGACGAACGCGTACGGCCACGGCCACGCGCGCACGTTCGACCTCGCGCCGGGCGCGCACGTCGACGACTACTGGGATCTGCGCGGCAGTCACGGCTGGTACGACCTGACCGTCAGCGACGGCCGCCTGCTCGGCTTCCTGCGCCGCTTCGCGGGCCACGTCGAGACCGGCCGCCCGAGCACGAGCGACCCGGCCATCCGCACGAACGCGTCGCACGACGACGCCGAAGCCGCATCGGACGCCCTGTCCGACTGACGACGGCGAACGCGGCGCGGCCCCGCCGGGGCTGCGCCGCCCATCCTGCCTCCTGTCCGTTCGTGGCGGGAAACTCCCGATACCGGCCGCACGCGCACGCGCGGAAGCTATGCGCAAATCCGCATCGAATGCGCGGCAAATTGCCAAGACCCGTGCATATCGGCGACCTATATATCGATGCGATCGGGGCTCCTCGCCGAGCCTGACGGGAGATTCTTCCGGGAATCATCAGCATGCCGACCTCCCCGCCCGATTCCGAGAAGCGGTCGAACCGCCCGCCCGTCGCACGCGTCCGGCCCACCGGCTGCGTGCGGTATCCACTCGCTGGTGTAGAACAAGAGGAACGAACATGAAATTGCGTCATTCCCTGTTGTCGGTATCGGTCATTTCCGCCTTTGCCCTCCTCTCGCAACACGCCGCCCAGGCCGCCGACGCGACCGACGTGAAGGTCGGCTTCGCCGCGCCGCTCACAGGCGTGAACGCCGGCTACGGCAAGGATCTCCAGAACGGCGTGCAGCTCGCGCTCGACGATGCCGCCGCGCAGAAGATACAGATCGCCGGCAAGCCCGCGCACTTCAACCTCATCGTGCAGGACGACCAGGCCGACCCGCGCATCGGCGTGCAGGCCGCGCAGGCGCTCATCGACCAGAACGTGTCGGTGGTGGTCGGCCACTTCAACTCCGGGACGACGATTCCGGCCTCGGTCGTCTACGACAAGGCCGGCATCCCGGTGATCGATCCGGCCGCGACCAACCCGACGCTCACGTCGCGCGGGCTCGCGAACATGTTCATGGTGATCGCGACCGACGGCCAGAACGCCGGCAACGCGGGCAAGTACGCGGTCGACGTGACCAAGGCGAAGCGCATCGCGATCATCGACGACCGCACCGCGTTCGGCCAGGGCGAGGCGGACGAGTTCGAGAAGGCCGTGAAGGCGGCCGGCGGCAACATCATCGGCCGCGAGTTCACCAGCAACCAGGCGGTCGATTTCCGTGCGCAGATCACGAGCCTGAAGGGCAAGAATCCCGACCTGATCTTCTTCGGCGGCCTCGATTCGCTCGCCGCGAACTTCGTCAAGCAGATGCGCCAGCTCGGGCTGAACGCGAAGTTCGTCGGCGGCGGCGGCGTGAAGGACAACGAGTTCATCAAGATCGCCGGCCCGGCCGCGGAAGGCGCGATGGCATGGGAATACGGGCGTCCGCTCGACGAGCTGCCGCAGGGCAAGGATTTCGAGCAGCGGTTCAAGAAGCGCTTCGGCGTCGACGTGCTGTCGTACGCGCAGTTCGGCTACGACGCGACCTGGGCCGCGATCAAGGCGATGCAGGCAGCCAACTCGACCGATCCGAAGGTCTACCGCCCGGCGCTGAAGAAGATCGACTTCGAGGGCATCACCGGCCGGATCTCGTTCGCGAACGACGGCTCGCTGAAGAGCGGGATGTCGACGCTGTACCAGGTGAAGAACGGCGCGTGGAAGACGATCGTGACGAAGGGGGGCTGATCGGACCGGATGGGCGACCTGGATAGCCAGGCCGCCCGGACGTGACGGGCGGTGGGAGCGCCGCCCGGCCGCCGTTCACACGATGCGGGACAGGCGAAGGTGCTGCGGCCGCGAAACGATCGGCGCAATTACGCCGACCTCATACGATGTCCGATGTTGAGGCGGTGACCGCCACGGCCCGTCGCGACGCGCGGGCCGTGCAGGCGGCGTCGCGTCAGCTGGCCTGCGTGTCGCGTTCCGCCTCGGCCGCCTCGTGCGCGCGGCGCAGTCGCTCGCGACTGTTGGTCAGGTGCGTGCGCATCGCGGCGCGCGCGGCTTCCGGATCGTGACGCGCGATCGCCTCGTAAATGTCCTCGTGCTCGTGATTGAGCCGGCCGACATAGCGCTCGAGGTCGTCGCCGGCGAAGCGCGCCGAATTCACGCGCGTGCGCGGGATGATCGACGCGCCGAGCTGCGTCATGATGTCGACGAAGTAGCGGTTGCCGGTGGATTGCGCAATCTGCAGGTGGAAGTTGAAGTCGAGCTGCGCCGTGTCGCGCCCGCCGCCCGCCCCCGACGCGATCGCGTCGAGCGCACGCCGCAGCGCGGCGAGGTCGGTGTCGTTCGCGCGCTGCGCGGCGAGGCTCGCGCATTCGCTTTCAAGGCTGATGCGCAGCTCGAGCACCGCGAGCACGTCGCGTAGCGTCATGATGGTCGCGGGATCGATGCCGAGCGCCTGGCGGCGCGACGGCTCCAGCACGAAGCTGCCGATGCCGTGGCGCGTCTCGATGAGGTGGCTCGCCTGCATCCGCGAAATCGCTTCGCGCACGACCGTGCGGCTGACGCCCTGCGCCGCCATGACTTCGGTTTCGGTCGGCAGCTTGTCGCCGGGACGCAGCGTGCCGTTTTCGATCTGCGCGGTCAGCGCGTCGACGACATCTTGTGCGAGGCTGCGTGCGCGACGGCGCGGCGCTGCGGGAAGCGTGGGCACGGACATGAGGCCGGTTCCTTTTTGAATGATCGTAATGTGAGCCGAGGGTTTACGCGGGGTTTGAGCGAACGCCGATGATTCATTATACTGCGTCACAAGTCATCCGACGACTGATGATCAAGACACGGATCTCCTGTTGACCGAGGCTGGCACATCGGCGCCTGCCGGGTCCCGTGGTTCGTGATCGGCCGACCTTCGCGCTTCTGCGCGATAGTGGCATCGAGCTGGTCGCTCCCGCCCGTTCGGGTTGCTGTCGACATGCGGGGGCTTGCGCGCCGCGCACGTCGGTTGTCGAATGATCGCACCTCCCGCCGCGCGCGGCAAAGATTTTGCCGCACGGCATCGCCCACTCTTTTGCCATCGCCGCCATGAACGCCGTCACTGCCTCGCCTTCCCACGACACGCCGCGCATCGTCGAGCTGCAAGCCATTCCGGTCGCCGGCCACGACAGCATGCTGCTCAACCTGAGCGGCGCGCACGGCCCGTTCTTCACCCGCAACCTCGTGATCCTGAAGGACAGCGCGGGCCGGACCGGCGTCGGCGAAGTGCCGGGCGGCGAAAGCATCCGCCGCACGCTCGAGGACGCGCGCGCGCTCGTCGTCGGGCAGCCGGTCGGCAACTACCACGCGGTGCTCAACGACGTGCGGCGCACCTTTGCCGATCGCGACGTGAGCGGCCGCGGCCTGCAGACGTTCGACCTGCGCACCACGATCCACGCGGTCACCGCGCTCGAAGCCGCGCTGCTCGACCTGCTCGGCCAGCATCTCGGCGTGCCCGTGGCCGCGCTGCTCGGCGAAGGGCAGCAGCGCGAGCGCGTCGAGATGCTCGGCTACCTGTTCTACGTCGGTGATCGCAGCAAGACCGCGCTACCCTATCGCGACGGCCGCGGCGCGACCGACGACTGGACCCGCGTGCGCGACGAGGCCGCGCTGACGCCCGAGGCGGTCGTGCGCCTCGCCGAAGCCGCGCACGCGCGCTACGGTTTCAACGACTTCAAGCTGAAGGGCGGCGTGTTCGAAGGCGCGCGCGAGGTCGAAGCCGTGACGGCGCTGGCCGAGCGTTTCCCCGAAGCGCGCGTGACGCTCGATCCGAACGGCGCGTGGTCGCTCGACGAGGCCGTGCGGCTGTGCCGCGACCTGCATCACGTGCTCGCCTATGCGGAAGATCCGTGCGGCGCGGAGAACGGCTACTCTGGCCGCGAGGTGATGGCCGAATTCCGCCGCTCGACCGGGCTGCCGACGGCCACCAACATGATCGCGACCGACTGGCGCCAGATGGGCCACGCGGTGCAGTTGCAGGCCGTCGACATCCCGCTCGCCGACCCGCACTTCTGGACGATGCAGGGCTCGGTGCGCGTCGCGCAGATGTGCCGCGACTGGGGCCTCACGTGGGGTTCGCATTCGAACAACCACTTCGACGTGTCGCTCGCGATGTTTACGCACGTCGCGGCCGCGGCCCCCGGACAAGTCACCGCGATCGACACGCACTGGATCTGGCAGGACGGCGAACGACTCACGCGCGAGCCGCTGAAGATCGAGAACGGGCTCGTGGAAGTGCCGAAGCGGCCGGGCCTCGGCATCGACATCGACATGGATGCGGTCGCGGTCGCGCACGAGCTGTACAAGCAGCACGGGCTCGGCGCCCGCGACGATGCGGCGGCGATGCAGTATCTGATTCCGGGGTGGACGTTCAACAACAAGCGCCCCTGCCTCGTGCGCTGAGCGCGGGACGAACCGGGCGGCGGGTCCGCCCGGTCAGAAGGAAATGCGTCGGTTCGCCCGCGCATCGGCGGGTGCCGGGTGGGAAAAGCCTGCCTGCATGAAACTGGAAACGGAATCGGAATTCGGGCGACCGCCGCGGCCCGGTCGAGAGCGAACCGGGGCCGGGAACGGCAACCGGCGCTGTCAGCCGCTCAAGCTGCTCCGATCCCCCGCGCCATCCCCGACGCGGCAAACACGATCACCATCACGAGCGCGGCCTGCCAGTGGCCGATCCGCACATAGGTCCGTGCGCGGCCGAGATCCGGCATCTGCTGCCGCCGCGCGGCGGTGCGCCAGCGGATCAGCCCGAGCATCGGCACGACCTCGAGCAGCAGGATCAGCACGAGCGCGGTCATCTTGAGGTGAAAGAGTGGCTCGTGAAGGTAATACGCGGCGCCTTTCTCGAAGCCGCCGAATGCGCGCGTGAGCCCCGTCGCGATCAGCACCAGCGCGGACAATCCCCAGGCCGCATCGGCCTTGAACACGCCGGGCAGGTCAGCGGCCTGCGCCGACGCGATGACCCGGCGCAGCGCGCGGTTGCGCCCCGCGATCGCGGCGAACGCGACGCCGAACGCCATCAGGTGAACGGCTGCCAGCAACCAGCGGACGATCATTGCGCCTCCTTGTCGCCCGCGCGCCGCGCAGGCCTTGTCAGACGATCTGCTTGAGCGCCGCGTCGAGCGCGAGCACCGCGACGCGGTCGCCCTCGGTCACGAGCGGCGCGCGCATCACGATCTGCCGGTTATGGCCAACGGCCGCCGGCGAATCCCACAGCAGCTCGACCTTCGGCCGCCGGAACAGGCTGCCGCGACGCGGCGGCGCGGCGGCCGGCTGCGCACCCTGCTCGCCCGCTGCCGGCGTAACCTGGCCGGGCCAGCGCACCGACAGTTCGCGCGCGTCGTACTGGCCGACCTTGCGGCTCTCCATCCAGACGATCGCGGTACGTGTGAGCGTATCGAGCGAGATCGCGTAGCGGCCGACCGCGAAACGGCGCGCGGCCACGTTGGTCCGCCACAGCGGCCGCGGCCGGCACATCCACACGATCGCCGCATACAGCGCCGGCGCGGCGACGAGCCAGCCGTTGGTCGCCGTCACCGCGTGCAGCGCAGGACGCCAGCCGGCCGCCCACGCGAACGCGCCGATCGACCAGACGGCAAACAGAAAACCGATCAGCGCGAACACCCGCAGCGCCTGGCGCAGCCATTGCGGCAGCGGATGGAACGGCCGCTCGGCGCGCGCGGCGGCGCCCGGCAGCGCGAGCAGCAGGAAGATCAGCACGAGATAGACGAACGCCCAGGGCGACGACACCATCGCCGACAGCGACGCGCGATAGCCCATCTGGGACATCGAGAACAGCCAGCGCGCGAACAGCACGAGACCGATCGCGCGCAATGCGAAGATCACGCCGGCGCCGGGGGCCGGCGCTGCGCGCGTCGTTTTCGTTCTCGCCAAGACTGCTCTCCTCTCGATGTTCGTGCGGGGCCGGATTTCACGGCACGGCCATTATAGGGACATTACCGTCTGGACAGATGGCCGGATGGCGTGGCGGCCACCTTCCGGGGCCGTTCGCGGCGTCGGGCGCGGCGAGAATACAACAGATCCGCGCCGCAGATGTGACAACGCCCCGCCGGGGTCCCGGGCGGGGCGTCGATGAGGGCCTCAACCGCAGTGCGGCCGGCGGCCCGGCATCAGCTTGCGTTGACTTCGCGCAGCACCGTGCGGCGCTTCTGGCGCAGCAGTTCCTCGTAGCCCTTCACATAGTTCTGCGCCATTACCTTCGACGAGAAGCGCGCTTCGAACGCGGCCCGCACCTTCTCGCGCGGCAGCGTATCGAGGCGCTTGAGCGCCGCGACGGCCGACAGTTCGTCTTCGACGACGAAGCCCGACACGCCGTTGTCGATCACTTCCGGCACCGAGCCGCGCTTGAACGCGATCACCGGCGTGCCGCATGCCATCGCCTCGATCATCACCAGGCCGAACGGCTCCGGCCAGTCGATCGGGAACAGCAGCGCGTGCGCGTTGCCCAGGAATTCAGTCTTTTCCGACTCGCTGATTTCGCCGATATACTCGACGTGCGGCAGCGCGAACAGCGGCTTGATCTTCTCTTCGTAGTACGCGCGGTCAGCCTTGTCGAGCTTCGCGGCGATCTTGATCGGCAGGCCGGCCTGCTCGGCGATGCGGATCGCGGTGTCGACGCGCTTTTCCGGCGAGATGCGGCCGAGGAACGCGAGATAGCTCGGCTTCACGTTCGGGATCGGCGTCAGCAGGTTTTCCGGCAGGCCGTGGTACACGGTCGACAGCCAGTTTGCCTGCGGCAGCGGGATGCGCTGGTTGTCGGAGATCGACACGACCGGCACGTCGCTGAACGCGTTGAAGATCGGCTGCAGTTCCGGCAGGTCGAGACGGCCGTGCATGGTCGTCAGATGCGGGACCGGCTGGCGCGAGAACAGCGAGAACGGGTAGTAGTCGATGTGGCAGTGCAGGACGTCGAACTCTTCCGCGCGACGGCGCACCTGCTCGAGGAGCAGCATGTGCGGGGCCATCACGTCGCGGATCGTCGGGTCGAGGCGCAGCGCCTGCGGCCAGCACGCTTCGAGCTTGGCGGAGGTTTGCGAATCGCCGCTCGCGAAGAGCGTGACGTCATGCCCCATCTCGACAAGTGCTTCGGTCAGATAGGACACCACTCGCTCGGTACCACCGTAAAGCTTCGGGGGGACTGCTTCGTGCAACGGAGCGATTTGGGCGATTCGCATGCGTAACTCCTAAAAAATCGACTAAAAACCAGGTATGGGTCGGCAACCTGCCGGCGGTCCGGGCTGGATGCATTTCGTCCGACGGTCGGACGAATCAGCCTGCCGGGGCGTCGAGCCCGCGCTGCTCAAGGAGCGTCGGCGACGCGACAGGCATAGAACGTTTGAAACGAAGACCCGTTGACAGGGGTTCGTAAAAAACCTGGAATCGACCCTGGAGCCGATTATCTAGGGTTAATCCCGAGACGGCAGACAACATTTCAAACACTTTACTTTGTTACAAAGGCGCAACACTTTGCAACCCGCGGACTCGGGTGTCCGTTCTAGAGTGGAAGGCCCTTTTGGCGATCCTTGTCACCCGTGAGTGCCGGCAGCGTGATTCCGGCACATAAAGCAAGACGGGATGCCGGATTTTATCTCAAAATCGATCGCGAGCCTCTGGCCAAGGCAAGATTCGCGCAGCGCGACGCAGGCCTTGTTTACAATGCCGGATTATTCAGTCCGGGCGCACGCCGGCATGCGATCCAGCCGCAACGCTCAATCACCGAATCACCGCACGCATATTTTGGAATCTCTTACCCCCGCCCAGCGCAACGCCCACAACGCGAAGCTCTCGAGCTACGCGCACCGGCCGATTGCGTTCCTGTTCCGCTACATCCGCCTGCATCCCGTTGCCCACCTCGTCGTGCTCTGCAGCGTGCTGGCTGCCGTCGGCTGCGCGCTCGGCTCGCAATATGCGATCAAGCACCTGATCGACGTGCTGGCGACCGGGCGCCATCATCCGGGCCCGCTGTGGAGCGCGTTCGCGCTGCTCGTCGGGCTGATCGCGGCCGACAACCTGCTGTGGCGGGTCGGCGGCTGGGCCGCCGCGCACACGTTCGTCGCGGTCACCGGCGACCTGCGGCGCGACCTGTTCCAGTACCTGATCGGCCATTCGCCGACCTACTACTCGGAAAAGCAGCCGGGCACGCTCGCAAGCCGCATCACGGCCACGTCGAACGCGGTCTATACGTCGGAGAACACGATGGCGTGGAACGTGCTGCCACCGTGTATCGCGGTGATGGGCGCGATCCTGATGATCACCGTCGTCAATCCGCTGATGGCCGCCGGCCTGCTCGGCTGCTCGGCCGTGCTGTCCATCATCCTGTTCAAGCTGGCCGGGCGCGGCTCGGCGCGCCACCACGCTTTCGCGGCCAAGGCCGCGGCGGTCGACGGCGAGCTCGTCGACGTGATCGGCAACATGGGGCTCGTGCGTGCGTTCGGGATGACGCTGCGCGAACAGAAGCGCTTCAGCGCAACCATCAAGGCGGAGATGGACGCGCGCCAGCAGAGCCTGTTCTATCTCGAGAAGCTGCGGCTGCTGCATGCGGTGATCACCGCGATGCTGTCGGCCGGCCTGCTCGGCTGGGCGCTGTGGCTGTGGGACCAGGGCCGCGCGACGTCGGGCGACATCGTGCTCGTCAGTTCGCTCGGCTTCACGATCCTGCACGGCACGCGCGACCTCGCAGTCGCGCTCGTCGACGTCACGCAGCACGTCGCGCGCCTGTCCGAAGCCGTGAAGACGCTGCTCGAACCGCACGGGATGCCGGACCGCTCCGACGCGCAGCCGCTGGCGGCCACCGGCGGGCGCGTCGACTTCGAGCGCGTGACGTTCGCGTATCCGCACCGCCGCGCGATCCTCGACCACTTCGACCTCCATATCGAGCCGGGCCAGCGTGTCGGCCTGATCGGCAAGTCGGGCGCCGGCAAGTCGACCGTGCTCGCGCTGCTGCAGCGCTTCTACGACACGCAGGACGGCGTCGTGAAGGTCGACGGCCAGGACGTGAAGGTGATCACGCAGGACAGCCTGCGCCACGCGATCGCGCTCGTGCCGCAGGACATCTCGCTGCTGCACCGGACGATCTACGACAACATCGCATATGGCCGCCCCGACGCGACCCGCGACGAAGTGCTCGCCGCCGCGCGCGACGCGCGCTGCGCGGAGTTCATCGAAGCGATGCCGGAAGGCTATGACACGATCGTCGGCGACCGCGGCGTCAAGCTGTCGGGCGGCCAGCGCCAGCGCATCGCGATCGCGCGCGCGATCCTGAAGGACGCGCCGATCCTGCTGCTCGACGAAGCGACGTCCGCACTCGACAGCTCGTCCGAGGAAGCGATCCAGAGCGCGCTCGACCGCCTGATGGTCGGCCGCACGGTGATCGCGATCGCGCACCGGCTGTCGACGCTGCGCAACTTCGACCGGATCATCGTGATGAGCAACGGCAAGGTGATCGACGACGGCAGCCCCGACGTGCTGCGCAACCGTCCCGGTCTGTACCGCGACCTGCTCGCGAAGCAGCACGGCCGCCATCACGCGCCCGACGGCACCGCGCCGACCGGCGAACGCGTGGCCTGACGCCGCGGCACGCAACCGATAAAAAAGCCGCCTGTGCGAAGCACGGCGGCTTTTTTCATGGCATTGACCCATCCTGAAATAGGTTGACACTTTTTCGCCGAGGCGAGGAGGTGCCAGATGGAGCAAGGGATCAAGCGGACGCAGCGGGACTACAGCCTGGCTTTTAAGCTGTCAGTGGTGGTGCAAGTCGA
>NZ_VWWG01000302.1:0-3620 GCF_011753085.1 Burkholderia sp. Tr-862 | reverse complement strand
TGCCGAGCAGCGCGGCGCGCGCGCCGCGGATCAGCTTCGTGCGGTCGATCATTGTTTTTCTCCGTGCGCGGCGCCGCCGCGCGCATAGTAGGCGGCCACCGCGTCGATGTCGGCGTCGGACAGCTTGCCGGCGATCATCGGCATCAACGCCATTGGGCCGGGCGCCCGCGTGCCGTGCTTCCAGCCGTTCAGTTGGGACGCGAGATACGCGGCCGGCTGGCCGGCGAGCGGCGGAAACGCGGCGCCCACGCCGAGGCCGCCCGCGCCGTGGCATTGCGCGCACGCGGGCAGGCCCTGCGACCAGCGTCCACGCGTCGCGAGCCATGCGCCGGTGTTGGCCGGATCGATCGACGTGGCGTCGGACGCGGTGATGGCCGGCGGCGCGGGCAGGCTCGCGAAATACGCGGACACCGCATCGCGATCGTGCGGCGACAGCTGTTTCGCGAGCGGCTGCATGACCGGGTTCTGACGGCTGCCGTCCGCGAACGCGGCGAGTTGCGCGGACAGGTAGCCTGCGTTCGTGCCGGCGAGACGCGGGAAGCCGGCGGCCGCGTTGCCTTCGCCGTTTGCACCGTGGCAGCCGATGCAGGCGGCCACGCCCGTCGTCGTGCCCTGGGTGGCGATCGTCTTGCCGAGCGCGATGTCGTCCGCGCGGGCGTGGCCGGCCAGCAGCGCGGCCGCGGCGAGCAGCAGCGGCGCGAACCGGCGTCGCGGTAGGTCGACCGAATCGTTCACGTGTCCCCTCCTTGTTGTCTGTCTTGTTGCTTGTTGCGCATGCGCTCGCGCAGTCAGCCCGCGTCGGGCCGGTCTTGCCGCGGCGCGAGATGTGGCGTCGGCGCCGTTGCGTCGTATTGCCCGAAGCCGTAGCGCGCGAAAATCCGGAATGCGTCCGGCGACCGGATGAACGCCAGCCATGCACGCGCGGCTTCCGGATGCGGCGCGTGCTTCACCATCGCGCCCGCATAGATTGCCGTCGTATTGTGCGCGGCCGGGATGTCGATGTGCATCAGCGGATGCCCGGCCTGTTCCTGGAATGCCGCTTCCGACTGCCACAGCACGCCGGCGTCCGCGCGGCCCTGCATCAGGAACAGTGCAGTTTCCCGATGATGGATGTGCGTGAGTTCGGTCGTGCCGGCGCGCACCTTGTCGTCGTAGACGGTGCGTGCGAGCGCATCGCCGCCGGCCTTCACGAGCGACGCGCGAATCTGCCGCGCGACGCCTTCGAATGCCGGGTTCGGCATCGCGAGCTGCACGTCGGGCCGCGCGAGATCGTTCAGCGACGCGATGTGCTTCGGGTTGCCGGCGCGCACCATGATCGTCAGCTGGTTCGTCACGTACGGCACGGCCGGGCCTTCGAGCGTGCCGTCCGCGATCAGATCCTCGATCTTGCCGAGTCCCGCGAAATACGCGTCGGGCTTGACCGTCCACGTCATGTTGCCCACGGTGATCGTGCCGCCCGCGTGAATCTGCTGCACGAGCAAGCCGGGCGGGATCGTTTCCCAGTAGATGCGCCCGCGGTATTCGGGATGATCGGCCTCGAACTTCGCGACGAGCGGCGCCATCGCGAAGAAGTAATTGCCGCCGACGTACAGGACGAGCTTCGGTGCGGTGAGGTCGCCATGGAAATCGGCGAGCACGTCGACCTGCGGCACCGTGAATTCGAGGCCGCGGTTCGTCGCGTCGTTGTTGCGGCCGTCCTGCCACGGCGGAAAGATGTTGGTGGAAGGGGCGGCCGGTGCGGCGAGCGACAGCGCCGACGTGCAGCAGAGCGCGGCCAGCGCCGCCTGCAGCGCCGTGCGCCACCCGCGTTGCAACGGAGCGCGCGTGCGGATCGATGTCATGGCGTGCCTCACTTCGCGTAGGTGAAACCGGCGTGCTGCAGTTCGGGCAGCGTGCCGACCACGCCCGGCGTGACGATTGCCGACGGAATCACATGGTTGGTCAGATCGGCGACGAGGGCGTCGAGCGGCAACTTGTCCGGATTTGCGCTCGCGCGGTCGAGCCGTTCGGCGAGTTCCCAGATCGCGTTGTGGCATGACAGGAACACGACGCCGCGCTGCTCGAGCGCGGCGATGCTGTTGTCATGCGACGAGAATGCGCCGTCGGCCAGTTCGTGGTCGTGTGCGTCTTTCGACTGCGCGGGTTTCGCGGCGAGCAGCGTGTTGGTCGCAAACGCGGCGCCCGCGAATTTGGCGAGGCCGTATTTGTCCCACGCGAGCTGGTCGAACAGCGCGAGATGCGCGGCGCCGTGCGTGGCCGACACGACGAGGAAGTCCGGATGACCGAACCCCCAGATCTGCGCGTTCAGCGCATTGCGCATCAGGTTCAGCCACGGGCCGCCGAGCTCGGTGTTGTCCCACACCTGCTTCGGGCCGCCGCGATAGCCGATCACTTCCATGAGCGCCGCGTGATCCCATTGATCGGGGCGCTCGACGATCATCGGCACCGTCTTGAAGTCGCGCCGTCTCGGCGCGGCTGCGAGGCGGCGGGTGAGCTCGGCGAGGTGCGTCGCGCCGCTGGCCAGCAGCGCGCCGGTTTCGGGTGTGGCCGCCTGGGCGACGCGCGCTGCGCCGAGCAGGGCGGTGCCGGCCGCGAGGCTGAGTGTCTTGAGCGCGCCGCGGCGCGCATGCCGGTCGGACATCGAACTCTCCCATATCGTTGTTGTGGGGGGCGTGATGCATCGCCATGCTGCCGGCGATGTGTCGCCATCGCGTAGCCAGTCTAGAGGCGCGCGATCGATACCGGAAATCGCGATATCGGATGGGAGATATTCGAGGGGGCGATGATTGGCGGAAACGACAAGGCCGCGCGGCGCCGGTTCATGCGGCGCCGCGCGGCCTTCGTCAGCCGTGCAAAGTCAGTGCACGGTGCGTTCGCGCAGCACGTTCGACGGCCGCACGTTGCGCACGAACACGCCGGCCAACACCGCGCCCGCGAGGGCGATCGCGCCGGCCAGCACGAACGCGGACGCGAACGAGCCGCTGCGCTCGACGATGAAGCCGGTCACGGCCGGCCCGATCACGCCCGACAGGCTGCCCATGCAATGCAGGAAGCCGCTGACGCCGCCGACGCGGGCCGGATGCACGACGTCCTGCACGATCGCCCAGTAGATCGCGCCCGTCACGTACAGGAAGAACAGCGACACCGACATCAGTGCGACCGCGCCCTGCGTCGACTGCACGGCGCCCGCGACGGCCACGCAAGCACCCGCGCCGAGCAGGCAGGTGACGAGCACGATCCGGCGCGACAGCAGCAGGTTGCCGGTGAGCCGGTACAGCGCATCCGAGATCGCGCCGCCGCACGCGAGCCCGACCGTGCCGACGAGCCAGGGCACGACGGTGGCGACGCTCATCTCCTTGATGTTCAGATGGTGCGCACGCACGAGGTAGCTCGGGAACCAGCTCAGGAAGAAGAACAGCACGTAGTTGTAGCTGAAGAACGCGGCGGCCGTCGCGATGATGCGCGGCTGGCGCACGTAGTGCGACAGCGTGTGCGCCGGCGTTGCGGCGGTGGCCGCGGGGGCGGGGGCGGGCGATGAGATCGGAAGAGCGTCGGGTAGGGGAAGAGGGGCGGCGTCGTGGGCGGTCGTGGTGGTGGGCGGAGTGGTCAAGAGAATATGC
>NZ_VWWG01000301.1:0-3483 GCF_011753085.1 Burkholderia sp. Tr-862 | reverse complement strand
GAGCACGGCGAGGCCGAGCGCGCCGCCCATCATGAATGCGGTGTTGACGATGCCCGACGCGAGCCCCGAATCGGCCGGGTCGACGTCGCTCATCGCGGCGAGCAGCACCGGATTGAACGCAACGCCCGCGCCGATGCCGAGCAGCGTCATGCCGGGCAGCACGTGCCAGACGAAGCTGCCGTCCGCCGGCGCGCGCGAGAACAGCGCGAGGCCGCACGCGGCGATCAGCAGGCCGGCCGTGATCGGGCCGCGGATCCCGAAGCGCATCACGATCCGCGCCGACAGCCCGAGCGAGAACGCGGCCATGATCAGGTTGGCCGGCAGGAACGCGAGCCCGACCTGCAGCGGCCCATAGCCGAGCACGCGCTGCATGTAGAGCACCGACAGGAAGAACCACGCGAACATCGCGGCGGCCCACAGCACGCCGATCACGTTCGCGAGCGCGACGTTGCGCGCGGCGAACAGCGAGAGTGGCATCAGCGGATGCGCGACGCGCGCCTCGATCGCGATGAACAGCGCGAGCAGCACGACGGCTGCGGCGATCAGCACGACGGTCCGGGTCGACAGCCAGCCGGCCTCGTTGCCGCCGACGATCCCGTAGACCGCGAGCATCAGCGACACGGTCACGGTGATCGCGCCCGCGACGTCGAGCCGCGCGGTGCCGGCCGGCGCGCGCATGCGCGGCAGCAGCGCGACGCACATCGCATAGACCGCGATGCCGATCGGCAGGTTGACGAGAAAGATCCAGTGCCACGAAAGCGTGCTGGTCAGCAGCCCGCCGAGCAGCACGCCGATGCTGCCGCCACCCGCGCAGACGAAGCCGTAGACGCCCATCGCGCGTGCCCGTTCGCCTGGTTCGGTGAAGAGATTCATGATCAGCGACAGCGACACGGCCGACACGATCGCGCCGCCGAAACCCTGCACCGCGCGCGCGGCGATCAGCATCGCCTGCGATTGCGCGAGGCCGCAGGCGAGCGACGCGAGCGTGAACACGACGAGGCCGGCGAGGAACATGCGCCGCTGGCCGTACAGGTCGCCGAGCCGGCCGCCGAGCAGCAGGCAGCCGCCGAACGTCAGCAGGTACGCGTTCACGACCCACACGAGGGCCGTCTCGGTGAAGTGGAGGTCGGTGCTGATCGACGGCAGCGCCACGTTCACGATCGTGCTGTCGAGCACGATCATCAGCACGCCGAGGCAGAGGACGATCAGCGCGTACCAGCGCTTCTCGCCATGGATCCCGTGGGTCATGGGCCGGCAGCCTTCTGATAGATATTTGAAAGGCTGCATTGTAGACATCATTCGTGCGCGCTTCCTGCCGGTTTGTGGCAGGAGCGACACGTAGCGGTCGCGCGTGTCGCGCGGCGCCGGAGGTCAGCCGCGCGGCGGCAGTTCGCAGCCGTCGGGGCCGCACGCGGCCGCGTCGTCGCCGGCGAATTCGACGATCGCGCCGTCGCGCCACGCCTGCTCGAGTGCCTGCGCGAACGCGTCGGCCGGCTGCGCGCCCGACACCGCGTAGCGGCCGCCGAACACGAACAGCGGCACGCCGCGTCCGCCGATCTGCGCGGCCCGCGCGATGTCGGCCTCGACTTCGTCGCGGTATGCGTCGCTGCGTAGCACGGCTTCGACGGCCGAGCGCTCGAGCCCCGCTTCGACCGCGAAGTCGATCAGCGCCGCGTGGTCGAACAGCGAGCCGTGCTCGCAGAAATACGCGCGGTACAGGCGTTCGGTCAGCGCATGGGCGCGGCCGGTCGCTTCCGCGAGCTTCACGAGCCGGTGAGCGTCGAGCGTGTCGCCGACGGACGTGCCGGGCAGGTCGTAGCGGAGCCCGACGCTCGCGGCCGCGTCGGTCACCTGGCGCAGCATCTGGTCGACCTGCGCGGGCGACATCCGGTACTTGCCCGCGAGCATCGCCTCGACCGGCTCGACCGGCTGGCCCGGCATCAGCCGGTACGCGCGCAGCACGACGTCGACGTGCTCGGCGTGCGCGAACGCGGCGAGCGCCTCGTCGAAGCGGCGCTTGCCGATCCAGCACCACGGGCAGATCAGGTCGGACCAGATCTCGACGGTCAGGGTGGGACGGGCAGTCGGGGCAGGGGTGGTCGTCATGGGCGGTAGGGCGGCAAATAAATGTAACCGCGACTATATCACTTTATGTTGCGACGCTTCGGAGCGCGCCCCTTACGCGTCGCCCTGCGTTTCCTTCAGATGCTTCAGGTGCTTGTAGACGGTTGCGCGCCCCATCCCGAGCACGTTCGCGACGTAGTTCGCGGCGCTCTTGCCGCGGAACGCGCCTTCCGCGTGCAGCGCCTCGACGAGTTCGCGCCGGTGCTCGCGCGTGAGGCCGTTCAGGCCAACCTGCCGTTCGCG
Organism: Burkholderia sp. Tr-862; assembly: GCF_011753085.1. NCBI lineage: Bacteria > Pseudomonadati > Pseudomonadota > Betaproteobacteria > Burkholderiales > Burkholderiaceae > Burkholderia > Burkholderia sp. Tr-862. Next base: position 1,116 of record NZ_VWWG01000301.1, on the reverse strand, counting down.
CAGCCAGCCGTGCAGGAACGTGTTGATGCGCTCCTGCCAGTCGTCGCGGAACAGTTCGTCGGGCTGCGCGACGATGCCCGCGCCCTTGATGAACACGTCGAGCGTCGCGCGGACGTCGTCGAACACCGCGATGTTGAAGTTGATGCACATCATCCCGACCGGGCGGCCTTCGTCGTCGAACAGCACGTTGCTCACGCAGCGCATCCGCCGGCCGTCCCAGTTCAGCTTCTCGTACGGGCCGATCACGCGCTCGCGCGCCGAATGATCGATTTCCTCGAGCGCCGAGTCGTCGCCGACCTCGCGCTTCGACAGGTTGTTCGCGAGGTACAGCACGGTCTGGTCGTGCAGGTCGTGGATCACGACTTCCGCGTACGGGAAGAACAGCGCCGCGATGCCATCGGCGATCGGCGCATAGCGGGTGAGCAGCAGGTCTTTGACGGGGGATTGCTTCTTGCGCATCGGAATCGCCATCTCGGGTGAGCGGGGGCCGGGCGGTGCGTCGGCGCGGCGCGCCGGCGTACCGTCGACCGGCATGTCCGTGCGCCCGCGCGCTGCCGCCGCGGCGGTTGCGCCATTGTATCGGCCCCGCGTGCGCGTGCTGCTCATGCGCGCGTCAGATGCGTGTACAGCGCGTGCGCGATCGCGATGTCCTCGAGGCCGAGGCCGATCGAGCGGAAGAACGCGTGACGCGTGCGCGACGGTGCCGCGCAGGTGCCGGCGACGAGCGCGGGCAGGTCGCCGACGATCTGCTCGGGCGTCCAGCCGTGCGCGGCCGCCGCGATCTGCATCTCGCCCGCGCTGGCGGGCGTCGTGTGGCGGTAGTCGCAATACACGTCCATGTCGGGCAGCCACGCGGGCGGGATCTCGTGCGCGCGCGCGACGTTGGTGCTGATCGACGTGACGAGCGCGGGGCGCGTGAGCACGCCGTCCGCGAGCACCGGCGTGCCCGACGACGTGCACAGCATCACGACGTCGGCGTCGCGCACGCACGCGTCGACGCTGGCGGCCGGGCGGGCGCGCGGATCGATCTGCGCGAGCGTCGCCTGCAGCGCAGGGTCGCCGGCGAGCGCGGGCGAATGAACGCTGATCGATGCCCAGTCGCGCAGTGCCGCGGCG
>NZ_VWWG01000300.1:0-3632 GCF_011753085.1 Burkholderia sp. Tr-862 | reverse complement strand
CGGCCGCGGTGCAGCGCGCGAGCGCATCGGCGGCCAGCCGCGCGAACGCGGCAGCGTCGAACGACTTCACGCGCAACTGCACGAGCGTCTCGCCGCGCGCGAGCACGGCCGACAGCCGGTCGAGGAAGGCCCCGCAATCGGCGGCCGACGCGGACGCCGGCTCCGGCGTGATCACGCAGCAGCGCGCCAGCGTCGCGCTCATCGCACGCGGGAAGGGCGAGCGGCGGCCGTCATTCGTCGGCCTCCTTCACGGTCTTCGGATAGACGCGCACCAGCACGATGCGCGGCCCGTTCATCTTCTTCACGACGACGTCGAAGCGATCGAACGACACGCGCTGCCCTTCGGTCGGCAAATCGTTCAACGCCTGGATCACGAGGCCGCCGACCGATTCCGCGCGTCCTTCGTCGATGTCGATGCCGAGTGCCTGCTCGAGCGACACGACGGGCAGGCTGCCCTTGCCCATCAGCGTGCCGTCGTCGAGGCGGGTCCAGTCCGCGTCGCCCTGGCGGAACTCGTCGTGGATCTGGCCGACCAGCGCGCCGAGCAGGTTGTCGAGCGTGAGGAAACCGATCGGCTTCTCGCCCTTGTTGCCGACCAGCGCGAAGTGCGGCGCGCCCTTGCGGAAGCGGCGGAACAGCTCCAGCGCCGGCGTGTCGGGCTTCACGTACTGCACCGGGCGCACGTAGTCGGACAGGTCCTCGAGCGCCGCGCCCGCATGACGCGCAAGCAGCAGGTCCTTCAGGTGGATCAGCCCGCTCACCTGTTCGCGCGACGTATTCTCGAACAGCGGATAGCGGCTGAAGCGGTGCCGCGCGACGATTTCCATGTTGTCGGGCAGCGGCAGGTCGCGGCGCAGGCCGATCATTTCATGCGCCGGCCGCATCAGGTCCGACACCGTCATCGACGAGAAATCGAGCGAATGCGCGAGCGTGTTCCACTCGTCGTTGGTGTACGTGCCGCGCGCGGGCTGCGCCGTGTTGCCCGCGGTGCTACGGCGGCCGCGCAGGATCAGCTTCAGTTCGTCGGTCGAGTAGTGCGCATCGCCGCCGTGGTCGGCCGACAGCCCCGCGAGCCTCAGCACCGCGTTCGCGCTGCTGTTGAGCACCCAGATCGCCGGATACATCGCCCAGTAGAACGCGTAGAGCGGCAGCGCGACCCACAGGCCGACCTTCTCCGACTGGCGGATCGCCATCGATTTCGGCGCGAGCTCGCCGACCACGATGTGCAGGAACGAGATCAGCGAGAACGCGAACACGAGCGAGATCAGGTGCACGATGCGTTCGGACTGCACGCCGATCAGGTCGAGCAGCGGGCCGATCAGTTCCGCGAACGCCGGCTCGCCGACCCAGCCGAGGCCGAGCGACGCGAGCGTGATGCCGAGCTGGCACGCGGACAGATACGCGTCGAGTCGACCGTGCACGACGGCGAGGATGCGCCCGCGCAGGCCGTGCTTGCGGGCAAGCGTCTTGACGCGCGTCGCGCGCAGTTTGACGAGGCCGAATTCGGCTGCGACGAAAAACCCGTTGAGGGCCACCAGGAACAACGCGCCGATGAGCGCGAAGATCTGTAACAAAGAATCGCTCCAGTCATGACAGGCCCAACAGTATAGGGCCGGAAAGGAAAATGTAATGTGTCGGGCGGCCGATGGCTTACCCCGCCGCCTCACAGGGAACCGCGAGCGACAGGGTGACGATGGCGCCGTCGGCGAACGGGGCGTGCGTGAAGGTGCCGCCGTGCGCGAGCGCGACACGCTGGCACAGCGAGAGCACCCAGGCGACGCGCTTCGCGTCGCGCGAGCGCAGCATCTCGCGACGTGCGAACGCGTCGAAGGCGTGCGGCAGCGCCGGATCGGCGAGCGCATCGGCGCTCACGCCGCAGGTGACATGCGCGACGCACTGCGCGCCGTCGCGCGTGCATGCGAACGTCACGCGGTTGCCGGCGGCACTGGCTTCGACGGCCGTTGTCAGCATCGTCCAGAGCGCCTGTGCGAGGCGTTCGCGATCGGCGCTCAGTGACGGCTCGCCGTCGGGCAGCGTCGCATCGATGCTCACCTGCCGGGCGTCGGCGAGCGCGAAGCGCACCAGCGCGAGCGTGTCGTCGAGCAGCGGGCGCAGCGCGAACGGCTGCGCGGCGATCGCAAGCGTGCGTGTTTCCGCGCGCGGCGCGTCGAGCACGTCGTCGATCAGCGCAACCTGCTGATCGATCCCCGTGCGGATGCCCGCGAGCGGGCGCTGCAGGTTCGGGTCGGCGCTCGCGAGCTGGCGCTCGAGCACATACGCCCAGCTGTGCATTGCGTTCAGCGGGCTGCGCAGGTCGTGCGATGCGGTGGAAAGCGCCTGATCGCGCAGGAACAGCGCGGCCTCGGCGGCATAGTGCGCTGCGCGTTCGCGCAGCAGGTCGGCGGCGGGATCGACGGGAATGGACGTCACGGAGCTGGTTTGTTGGATGCGGTTGGCATGAAAAACACGCGAATCGTCATTATAGGGATCGCGCGTGTCACGCCGGCAGCGCGTCCTCGTCCTTTTTCCGGGCGTCGCCGTTCGGCAGCAACTGGCAGGCGAGCAGGCCGGCCAGCATCAGCGCGCAGCCGACCAGCGCGCGCAGCGTCAGCGTCTCGCCGAGCGCGGCCCAGCCGGCGATCGCCGCGAACACGCCTTCCATGCTGAAGATCACGGCCGCGTGCGCGGGCGCCGCATCGCGCTGCGCGACGACCTGCAGCGTATAGCCGACGCCGACCGACAGCAGCCCGCCGTACAGCAGCGTCGGCAGCGCGCTGCGCAGCATCGCGACGCTGACCGGCTCGATCACGAGGCCGGCCGCGAGACACAGCGTGCCGCATGTGACGAACTGCAGGAATGCGAGCACGAGCGGATCGTGGCGCTTCGCGAAATGGCCGACGGCCATCACGTGCGCGGCGATGATGACCGCGCCCGCGAGCTGGAACCAGTCGCCGTAGAGCACCGAGAAATGCTCGTCGATGCTGAGGAAATACAGGCCGATCGCCGCGAGCAGCGCGCCGAACCACGTGCCGGCGCCGATCCGGTGGCGGACGAACACGCCGATCAGCGGCACGATCACCACGTACAGCGAGCTGATGAAGCCCGCGTTCGCGATGCGCGTGTACTGCAGGCCGAACTGCTGCAGCGAGATCGACACGGCGAGCAGCGCGCCGAGCGCGAGCCCCGGCACCAGCAGCGCCGGTTCGCGGCGAATCGCCGCCAACTGCGCGCGCGACGCCGTGTTGAACGTCAGCAGCGGGATCAGCACCAGCGCGCCGAGCAGGAAGCGCAGCCCCGTAAACAGGAATGGCCCGATCACGTCGAGGCTCAGCCGTTGCGCGACGAAGGCCGAGCCCCAGATCGCGGCGGCGCCGAGCATCAGCAGGTTGGCGCGGAGGTGCTTGCGGGCTTCGGGCTTCATCGGAATTCTTCAGAGGATTGCGGGCGGCGAAACCGCGTAGTTTACGCCGAGATTGCAAGGCTGTCGGCAAACCTTCGCAGCGCGGCGGCCGCGCGGGTGTCGCGCACGCGCGAATACAGCACGACCTGCGAGTGCGGCAGCGGCGGCAAGCCGAATTTCGCCCCGACGTCCACCAGCGTGCGCGGCGCGACGCGCCGGGCCAGCGGGCTGA
>NZ_VWWG01000299.1:0-3506 GCF_011753085.1 Burkholderia sp. Tr-862 | reverse complement strand
GCCGCGGCCGCCGGTGCCGCGATCGTTGCGCGCGGGTGCCTTGCGCGGCTCGAAGCCTTCGATCACGTTGACCGGCAGCGGCGAGCGCACGAAGCGCTCGATGCGCTTGAGCGCGCCCTGCTCGGCGTGGTGCACGAGGCTCACCGCGGTGCCCGAACGGCCGGCGCGGCCCGTACGGCCGATACGGTGCACGTAGTCTTCCGCGAACTTCGGCAGGTCGTAGTTGAACACGTGCGTGATGCCCGGGATGTCGATGCCGCGGGCGGCGACGTCAGTCGCAACCAGCACGCGCACACGGCGCTCGCGCAGCGCACGGATCGTGCGGTTACGCGCGCCCTGCGGCAGGTCGCCGTGCAGTGCGGCCGATTCGAAGCCAGCGTCGGCGAGACGGCCGGCGAGCTGGTCGGCGTCGATCTTGGTCGCCGTGAAGATGATCGCCTGGTCGAGCGCGTCGTCGCGCAGCAGGTGATCGAGCAGGCGATCCTTGTGGTCGCGATCGTCGACGTAGTGCACGGTCTGCGCGATGTTCGTGCGCGACTCGAGGCGCTGCTGGATCTCGATGCGCTCGGGGTCCTTCAGCAGGCGGCCCGTCAGCGAACCGATCTTGCCGTCGAGCGTGGCCGAGAACAGCATCGTCTGGCGCGACGCGGGCGTTGCCGCGACGATCGTCTCGATGTCATCGATGAAGCCCATGTCGAGCATGCGGTCGGCTTCGTCGAGCACGAGCATCTTCAGTTCGGACAGGTCGATGCGGCCGCGCTCGAGGTGATCGAGCAGGCGGCCCGGCGTGGCGACCAGGATTTCCGGGTTCTTCGCGAGCAGCATCAGCTGCTGGCCATAGGCGACGCCGCCGAGGATGCTGACGGTGCGCAGGCGCTTCAGGTGCTTGCCGTAGGTCGATGCGGCCGTCGTGACCTGCATCGCGAGTTCGCGGGTCGGCGTCAGCACGAGCAGGCCCGGGCGCGCGACGGGTTGCGGGCGGCGCACGCGGCGGTCGCCCTGGCTCGGTTCGCGCGGCGTGCGCGGTTGCTGCGCCAGCGTCTTTTGAAGCTGCGCGAAACGTTCGATCGCGGGCAGCATGAATGCGGCCGTCTTGCCCGAACCGGTCGGGCTCGACACCAGCAGGTCCCGGCCGGCGATGCCGGCCGGAATCGCGCGCTGTTGGACCGGCGTCGGCTTCACATAGCCGGCGGCCTCCAGCGCGGAGACGATCTCCGGCGACAGCCCGAGCGACGCGAAGCTCGGCTCGTCCGACGCCGGTTCGATCGCGGCCGGTACGGCGGCGTCGTCGAGACCGAGCGCCTGGTCGGCGATCGCGTTGAGCGGGCTGGAGTTAATGCTCGAAGTCATAACAATCCTTGAAACACAGTGGGTGAAACGTCGGCGCCAATCGCGCATACCCAAGTCGTCGGATTCAGCGAGCAAATCAGGAAACGGGGGTGCAATCCGCCGAACCGTCGGCGGATGAGGCATTAGAAGCTGTTTTGGGTGCGGCGCGCTTCAGGAGCGGGGCCGCCAGCCTGATGAGTGACGACCGCGAGGGTCGAAGCAGGAGGGGACAGGTTCTAAACCGGATTGGAGCATAACGCTACGAGGCGTCTGGCCGGAACGGCTTTCGAGCCGAGCGCGGGGGTGACGCAGGCCGCATTATAAAGAAATTTGCTGCGCTGCGCCACTGATTTGATTGCCGATTGCGCTGGGGCGATCCGGTCAGGATGCCGTGCCGTTCTTCAGCGATTCGACGAGTTCGACATATTGCTGTTTCGCGGCGTCCTGCGACGTGCCTTTCAGCGCTTCCCACGCGTCGTACTTGTACTTGCCGACGATATCGGTGAAGCCCGGCTTGTCGCCGTGCGCGTCGCCGTCGGTCGCTTGCTTGAAGAGCGCGTACAGGCGCAGCAGCGTCAGGTTGCCCGGTCGCTCGGTCAGTTGCTTGACGTCGACCTGGGCCTGGTCGAATTGGGCGGTGAGTTCGCTCATCGTGTGTCTCCGTAAGGGTTTCAAGTCGGCCGATCTTAACAAGCGCAGCGCCGCGCGGGGTCGAGCGATCCTTCCAAACCGCCGGCCGCGCGGCGCATGCACCCGGATCGGGTCCGATCGCCCGTGGGAGCGGGGCGCCGCATTACAATGTCGGCCATGACGCAAACAGTGCTCCTCGCCATCGATACGTCGACCGAATACTGCTCGGTCGCGCTGCTGCGCTCGGCTCCGGCCGATGACGCCGTTTCCACCCCGCAAACCTGGGTCCGCCACGAACCGACGGGCGCCGTGTCGAGCACGCGCGTGCTGCCGGCCATCCAGGAACTCTTCGCCGAATCGGGCCTCTCGTTCGCCGACTGCGACGCGATCGCGTTCGGCGCGGGCCCCGGCTCGTTCACCGGCCTGCGTACCGCGACCGGCATTACCCAGGGGCTCGCGTTCGGGCGCGGGCTGCCGGTCGTGCCGGTCAGCACGCTGCTCGCGTGCGCCGAGCACGCGCGGCTACGCGCGCCCGGCACGACGCGCGTGCTGGCCGCGCTCGATGCGCGGATGGACGAAGCGTACTGGGCCGATTTCGCGTGGGACGACCAGGCGGGCGACTGGCGGACGCTGCATCCGGCGTCGCTCGACGCGCCGTTCACGCTCGCGGGCAACGCGGCAGCCGCATTCGGCGCAAAGTTGCCGGCGGCCGCCGCGGCAGCCGTGATCGACGGCGATGCGCTGCCGCATGCGCTGGCGGTCGCGCATGCCGCGCTGCGGGCGTTTCGCGCCGGCCGTACGGTGCCGGCCGACCAGGCCGCGCCGGAATACGTGCGCGACAAGGTCGCGCAGACCACCGCCGAGCGCATCGCGGCGCGCGCCGCGCAGACGGGCGGAGCGAAAGGATGACGGGTGTACTGCTGAGCGACCGCTATTTGTCGCCGATGACCGACACCGATCTCGACGAGGTCGTCGCGATCGAGCAGGTCGCGTACGAATTCCCGTGGAGCCGCGGCAACTTCGAGGATTCGCTGCGCAACGGCTATTTCGGCGTGTGCCTGCGGCACGTGACGGGCGCGCTCGTCGGCTATTGCGTGCTGATGCCGGTGATCGACGAGATGCACCTGCTGAACCTGTGCGTCGCCCCGGCCGCCCAGCACTCGGGCGCGGGCCTCGCGCTGCTGCGCGAAGCGGTGCGCATCTCGCGCGCGGAGCGGCTCGACGGCGTGCTGCTCGAGGTGCGGCCGTCGAATCTGCGCGCGATCCATCTGTACGAGCGCTTCGGCTTCGTGACGATCGGCCGGCGCAAGAACTACTATCCGGCGCGGCATCGCGGCCGGGAGGACGCGATCGTGATGCGTCTGACGCTGAACAAGGACGAAGGGGACACGCATGGCGTGGGCTGAAGCAGCGCTCGAGGAAATGGGTCTCGCGCAGATCTGGGTGCGGCGCGGGCAGCGCGCGGAAAGCGCTGAAGCGGGCGAAACGCCGGCTGCGGCATCCGGCGCGGCGGACGACGCGTCCGCCGTTGCGGCCGCAACCGGCGT
>NZ_VWWG01000298.1:0-3486 GCF_011753085.1 Burkholderia sp. Tr-862 | reverse complement strand
GCACGCGGGTGACGCATCGGCCCGCGCGCGTCCCCCCGTCATCCTTCACGACATGCCCGACACCATGAGCACCCTCGCCCAGCCCGCCGCCCACGCACCCCGCCGTGTCCGCAACAGCCGACTCGCGTCCGCGAGCATGATCGGCACGTCGCTCGAGTGGTACGACTTCACGATCTACAACACGCTCGCCGCGCTCGTCTTCAATCATCTGTTCTTTCCGTCGGTCGACCCGCTGGCCGGCACGATCCTCGCGTTCTCGACCTATGCGGTCGGCTACGTGTCGCGTCCGCTCGGCGGCTTCGTGTTCGGTAACCTCGGCGACCGCATCGGCCGCCGCGCGGTGCTGATGCTCACGCTCGTGCTGATGGGGGTGACGACGGCGCTGATGGGCGCGCTGCCGACCTATGCGCAGGCGGGCATCCTGAGCCCGATCCTGCTCGTCGCGCTGCGCTTCGTGCAGGGCGTCGCGCTCGGCGGCGAATGGGCCGGCGCGGTGCTGCTGTCGGTCGAGCACGGCGACCAGAAGCGGCGCGGGCTGTCCGCGTCGTGGACGCAGATGGGCCCGTCGTTCGGCACGCTGCTCGGCACCGGCTGCATCGCGCTGGTGACGCTGTCCACCACGTCCGACACCTTCCTGTCGTGGGGCTGGCGCGTGCCGTTCGCGGCCAGCGCGCTGCTCGTCGTGTTCGGCTTCTGGCTGCGCCGCGGCGTCGACGAAACGCCGCAGTTCGAGCAACTCGCCGAGTCGCATGCGACCGCCGAAGTGCCCGTCGCCGAAGTGCTGAAATGCCACTGGCGGCGCCTGCTGATCGCCGGCGGCTCGCGCATCGGCTCCGACGTGCTGTATGCGCTGATCGTCGTGTTCACGCTGACCTACGTGACGACCGTGCTGCATCTGTCGCGCCCCGTCGCGCTGACGGCGGTGATGGTCGGCACGGCCTGCAACGCGCTCGCGGTGCCGTTCTTCGGCGCGCTGTCGGACCGCTTCGGGCGCCGTCCGGTGTACCTCGCCGGCGCGATCGCCGGCATCGTGTGGGCGTTCGTGTTCTTCACGATGCTCGACACGGCGCGGCCGGGTGCGATCGTCGCGGCCGTCGCGATCGGCCTCGTGATCCATGCGGTGATGTACGGCCCGCAAGGCGCGTTCGTCACCGAGCAGTTCCCGACGCGCGTTCGTTATGCAGGCTCGTCACTGGCGTACACGCTCGCCGGCATCGTCGGCGGCGGCTTCGCGCCGCTCGTGATCGCGACGCTGTTCCGCCAGACGGGGACGACGACGGCCGTGTCGCTGTACGTTACCGCGGCGCTCGTCGTGACCTCGATCGCGCTGCTCGCCGCGCGCGAGACCGCGCACCGTCCGCTCGCGGACTGAGCGCTCCGGTCGACCACCTCATTCATTGCACTTCAAACGGATACCCGCATGCAAGCCCTGTCGTTCAACGTGATGTCCCTGCAAGGCGCGCCGGCACAGGTCGACGTCGAGATCGAACGCGTCGTGATCGCCGGCTGGGCAGGCCGCGATCCGGAAGCGATCCGCGCGCATATCGACGAACTCGCGGCACTCAGCGTCGCGCCGCCGTCGACCACGCCGTGTTTCTATCGCGTGTCGTCCGCGCTGCTCACGCAGGCGCCGTCGATCGAGGTGCTCGGCGTGCGCTCGGGCGGCGAGATCGAGTGCGTGCTGATCGACAGCCCGGCCGGCACGCTGGTGACGGTCGGTTCCGATCATACGGATCGGGAAGTCGAGGCCTACGGCGTCGCGGTGTCGAAACAGGTGTGCGCGAAACCGCTCGGCCGCGATGCCTGGCGCCAAGCGGACATCGCCGATCACTGGGACGCGATCGAGATGCGTTCGTGGCTGGTCAGGCCCGGCGGCGAACGCGTCGCGTATCAGCATGGTGCGCTCAGCGGACTGCTCGCGCCGGAGGTGCTGTGGCAGCGCTTCGACGACCGGCGCACGATGCCCGCACGCTGCGCGATGTTCGGCGGTACCGTCGCCGTGCACGGCGCGATCGCGGCGATGGGCGACGGTGACGCGTTCGAGATGGAACTGCACGATCCGGTGCTCGGAAGCAGCCTGCGGCACCGATATGTTGTCGAGGCGTTGCCGGTCGTGGCGTGACGAAGCGTGGCGGGTGCGCCGGCAATGAAGGGCATCAACCGCATGCGGGCCTGCCACTCGCCTTCGCCGCCCGCCGTCATCGCAAGCACCCGAGCCCCGCCAGCGCCGCCTCCACGGCCGTATCGAGCGGCGTCACCGGCTCGCGGCCCAGTACCGCCGTCACCCGCGCGTTGTCCATCCGGAGCGGCTCGCGCCACAGGTAACGCATCTCGATCATCTCGCGCATCGTCGTGACGAACGGCGCGGCGACCCACACGAGCCACCACGGGAAACGCCGCACCGTCGGCCGCATCCCGTGCCGCTGCGCGACGCGACGCACGGCCTGCGCCATCTGCGTGCCGTCCGCGTCCCAGTGACCGCCGAGATGAAAGCGCGCGAACGGCTCCAGCGTGTCGCGCCGCTCGATCAGCTCGACCATCGTGCGCGCGACGTCCGGCAGGTACGCCCATTGATGGCCGACGCCCGGCCGGCCCGGCACGCTGATGGATGCAACCGGCCGCCCTGCCTTGACGAGCCCCTGCCCGAACCAGTTGTTGCCCGCGTGCGCCCCGAAGAAATCGCCGGCCCGCACGATGATCGTGCGGACGCCCTGCGCGGTCGCCGCCTGCAACCGCTGCTCCAGCTCGACGCGGATCGCGCCCTTGCGCGTCGTCGGATGCTGCGGTGCCTCTTCGCGCAATACCGGAAACGCGTCGGGGCCGTAGTTGTAGATGGTTCCCGGCAGCACGACGGTCGCCTGCGCCGCCGTCGCCGCCGCAATCGTGTTGTCGATCATCGGCAACACCTGCGCGCTCCAGTTCCGGTAGCCGGGCGGGTTCACCGCATGCACGATCACGCTGCAGCCGCGCGCCGCGCGGACTACCGTCTCGCGGTCGAGCGCGTCGCCGCACATCCATACGATCCCGTCGCGCTCCACCGTCCCGGCGTCGAGCCCGCGCTTGAGCGCGCGCACCTGCCAGCCGGCATCGCGCAACTGACGCGCGACCTCGCCGCCGATGCCTCCGCTCGCGCCGAGCACGAGTGCCTGTCGTTGCGTCCCGCCTGCGTTCGCCGTCATTGCCGTTCTCCGTGTATGAACCGTTGACGGCACGCATTCTGGCGCTCGGCCGCCTAATAAGGAATTGCCGAACTCGATGGATCAGCTATACATTTATGTATGACCATCGATCTGAACTGGGAACGCTACCGCACCTTCCTGGCCGTGCTGACGGAAGGCTCGCTGTCGGGCGCGGCACGCGCGCTCGGCATCACGCAGCCGACGGCCGGCCGCCACGTCGCGGCGCTCGAGACCGCATTCGGCCAGACGCTGTTCACGCGCTCGCCGTCGGGGCTGCTGCCGACCGAGGCGGCCCTCGCGCTGCGCA
>NZ_VWWG01000297.1:0-3786 GCF_011753085.1 Burkholderia sp. Tr-862 | reverse complement strand
ACCGTGAAACGACTCTACGCCGATGATAGTGCGGATTCCCGTGTGAAAGTAGGTAATCGTCAGGCTCCCTAAGCCAGAAACCCCCGCCCGAAAGGCGGGGGTTTTTGCATTTGTGGCGCCGGAAAGGCGATGGCAGCGAGACAAGAACCTCATCGATGTCGATCCTGCCGTCATCGCCCACGTCGGAACGAAATCACGCGATTTGATACGATCGAAGTGTCGTCGACAGCTGCGTGTATCGACGTTCGTGTTCGACCAGAGCTTCATGGAGAGAGGGCAGCGAATGAATATCGGTGACGCATCGCGCGAATCCGGCGTCAGCGCAAAAATGATCCGGTACTACGAACAGGTCGGCCTTCTTGCGCCGAGCAAGCGTAGCGACGCCGGATACCGGATCTACGGTTCGGACGAAGTCCATATCCTGCGTTTCATCCGCCAGGCACGGCGGCTCGGCTTTCTCGTCGAGGATATCCGCAAATTGCTGATGCTCTGGCAAGACCGCTCCCGCGCCAGCGCCGAAGTGAAGTCGATCGCCCTCGAACACGTGGCCGAACTCGACAAGCGCATCGCGGAATTGAGCGACATGCGCAATACGCTCGCCGACCTCGCCGCGCACTGCCATGGTGACGGACGTCCAGAATGCCCGATCTTGGCGCGTCTGGCTGGCCCGGTCGGTGAACCAGATTAGTGCGCGTGCTCGAGGCCGGAGAGGGGCCTCAATTCAATATCCTTATAAATCAGTGGGTTGACGCAGATGCTTCACAAACCATTCCGAATTGGAATGGCTTCCATGCAAGCATTTCACTAGCATCTTGGTGCGGCATCGCTATAATTCGGGATAACCCTATACGGGAAATCCCTGAATCTCGAATTCGCCAGGGTTCCCCCTTCCTTGGAGAACGTCATGATCGCCTACATCGTCGAAAAGCTGAGCAACTGGTTCGAATCCGCAGAGCGTGAGCGCCGTGAGGCTTACCTCGCTACGTCGTCGGATATCGTCCAACTCGAGAGCCGCATTCGTTCGCTCGAGACCAACGGCTACTCGCTGTAATCGGAGTCACCGTCAGGTGCCGTGTGGCACCGAACGAAAAGCAAGCCCCGTATTGACGGGGCTTTGTTTTTTTGTACGCCGGATCTGGCGAAATCGTCTGCGCAGCGCTATGGTATGGACCTGCTTTTCAACCGGAAGATTACGACCATGCGCTTGCGTCTCGATGTGCATCACGCTTCCCGTGCGCGTCTCGTTCTGGGCGCTGCGGTGCTCGTTCATGGCATCGTGGCCGGTGCGGCGACTTCGTCCAAGCCGCTGATTCTCGATACGCAACGCGGGATCCAGGATGGCAAGGGCGGCCTGGTGTTGCAAACGGCGCCGTTATCGTCCGAGCCGATTGTCGAACCCGCGGGCATGCGAACGTCGGCCGGGCAGGGGCCGAATTCGTCGGTCCCGTTGTTCGTCGCGCCGTATATCAATGTGCCGGGCTGGGGTGCGTCGCCTGCGAATCAGCCACAACCCACCCCGCGACTGCAACCGTAACGGCACGCCGCCCGCTCAGTTCCCGCGGTGCTCGATCTCGCACCGGGCGCCGCTGTCCTGTCCCAGGCGTTCGACGAGATAGGGCAGCGCTTCGTTCATGCTCTGTGCGAGCGTGTACGGCGGATTCAGGATGAACATTCCGCTGCCGTAAAGTCCCAGGCCATCGGCCGGCGGATTCGATACCGTCAACGTCAGGTGCAGCCAGTTGTTCGGCTGAAGGCGCTTGAGCTGTTCAGGAAAACGCTGCGACTCCACCCGCGCAACCTGCGGATACCAGATCGCGTAACACCCAGTGGCGAAACGCTTCAGGCATTCCGTTACGCAGGCCACCGTGCGCGCGTAATCTTTCTTGTCCTCGTAGGACGGATCGATCAGCACGAGCGCGCGTCGCGGCGGCGGCGGCAGCAGCGCCTTGATGCCCTCGAAGCCGTCACCGGCGAAAATCATCGCGCGTCGCCCGGCATCGCGGAAGTTGTGACGCAGCACGTCGATTTCCGTCGTGTGCATTTCGAACAGGCGCATCCGGTCCTGCTCGCGCATCGCGCGCCATGCAAGATACGGCGAGCCCGGATAGTAGTGCAGCTCGCCGTCGTCGTTCAGCGCGCGCACCTCGTCGATGTAATCGCCGAGCGCCTCAGGCAGGTTCTTGTCGTTCCACAACGGACCGATGCCGGTGTCGAATTCCCCCGTCTTGGCCGCATAACCCTCGCGCAGCGAATACACGCCGGCGCCGGCGTGCGTGTCGATGTACCAGTACGACTTGTCTTTCTTGTTCAGGTAGCGCAGCAGCTGGACGACGACGGCGTGCTTGAGCACGTCCGCGTGGTTGCCTGCGTGAAAACCGTGACGATAACTGAGCATGGCTGGCTGCCTGAAACGAAAGATGAATCGATGAAAACGGACGATTGCGCGCGGCCGTCGGGCCGTGCCCCAATGCGGCCGCGTATTGTACGCGAGTGGACGTGAGTCGCCTTACTCGTATGCGTCGCCGACGGCCTCCTCGATGCGTTCCTTGACCTCCGGCGTCAGCTTTGCGACAACGTCGAGCGCGCGCATGTTGTCGCCGATCTGCTCGATCCGGGAGGCGCCCGTAATGACCGAACTCACGCGCGGATTCGCGAGTACCCACGCGATCGCGAGCTGGGCGGTGCTGCAACCGAGTTCGGCCGCGATTCCGCCGAGCCGTTCGACCACTTCGTTGCTGGTCGGGTCCGTCAGCCGGTCGCGGAGCCAGTCGTAGCCCTGCAGTTGCGCGCGGCTGCCCGGCGGTACGCCATTGCGGTACTTGCCGGTGAGCAGCCCCGATGCAAGCGGGCTCCAGGTCGTCAGGCCGAGGCCGTAGTCGTCGTAGAGTCGCGCGTATTCCCGCTCGACCCGGGTACGGTGGAACAGGTTGTACTGCGGCTGCTCGACGACCGGTTTGTGCAGATGGTGCCGCTCGGCGATCTCGTACGCCGCGCGGATCTCGTCGGCGTTCCATTCGGACGTGCCCCAGTACAGCGCCTTGCCGCGCACGATCATGTCGCTCATCGCCCAGACGGTTTCCTCGATCGGCGTGTTCGGATCCGGGCGATGGCAGTAGACGAGGTCGACATAGTCAAGTTGCAGCCGGCGCAGCGAGCCGTCGATCGCGTGCAGCAGATATTTCCGGTTCAGCGTGTGGTACTGATTCGGGGCTTCCGCGAGTCCCCAGAAGAACTTCGTGGACACGAGGTAGCTGATGCGCGGCCAGCCGAGCGACTTGAGCGCCTGGCCCATGATTTCCTCCGATTTGCCGCCCGCGTAGACCTCGGCGTTGTCGAAGAAATTGACGCCCGCATCGCGGGCCGCCGCGAGGCATTCGCGGGCGGCCCGCTGATCGACCTGGTTGCCGTAGGTGACCCACGAGCCGAGCGAAAGCTCGCTGATCTGCAGGCCGGAGCGGCCTAGCCGTCGATAGTGCATGAGAATCTCCCGCGACTCGGAACCGACCTTAAGCTTAGACGTTTTGCGCGCGAACGGCGGGGCCGATCGTGCACAATAGCGGCTGGCCCGCCGGCACGACCACGCGATGAAAGCGGATGCGGCGGGGGGCGCTTTTTCGATCCGATAAAGGAAGGAGACTGACATGGCAGCAGATCTGAGCGGCAAGACCGCAGTCGTCACGGGCGCCGCAAGCGGCATCGGCAAGGAAATCGCACTGGAGCTCGCCAAGGCGGGCGCGGCCGTCGCGATCGCCGACCTGAACCAGGACGGCGCGAACGCGGTTGCCG
>NZ_VWWG01000296.1:0-3975 GCF_011753085.1 Burkholderia sp. Tr-862 | reverse complement strand
GGGCTGCGCAACCGCAGCCGCGCATCGTGCCACCCGCGCCGCGCAGCACGGCCAGCCCGCGCGCGGTGCCGAGCGTCGTGCTGACGCCCAAGGAGCGCGCGATTCTCGAGCTGCTCGCGCGCAGCCTGTCGAACAAGGAGATCGCGGTGGCGCTCGCCGTCGGCGAGGAAACCGTGAAGTGGCACCTGAAGAACCTGTTCGGCAAGCTCGACGCCAGTTCGCGCAAGCACGTCGTGCGCCGCGCGCTGGTGCTCGGGTTGCTCGAAAGCGCGCCTTGATCGCTGCGTGCGCCGGCGCTGCCGCCTGTTGCGCCCGTTGCGGCTGTTGACGGCGGCATCGGCGCCGATTCCCTTTCGATTCTCCGCAACCCTGCCCCCCGCGCATGGGGGGGAGCGGCTGCGCGCGGTTGCGTAGTCTTTCCGCACGGCTCGCACCGGCGTCGCCTCCCGCGCCTTCCCGCCTGCCTCGATGCTTCCCCGTTTCACTCGCTTTACCCGCACTGGCTCGATCCCGTGCGGGTCCATTACGATCCTGGAGACTTCGATGAAGACGAAACTGGCCGCGCTCGCGGCGCTTGCCGGCTGTTCGGCGCTCGCGCATGCGCAATCCTCCGTCACGCTGTACGGCGTGGTCGACACGGGCCTGCTGTACCAGAGCACGTCGGCCGCTTCGTTCAGCCCGAATGCGCCGAACACCGGCAAGGTGTTCCGGATGAAGGACGGCGGCATCTACTCGAGCTTCTGGGGCATCAAGGGCAGCGAGGATCTCGGCGGCGGCTACAAGGTCAATTTCAAGCTGCAGGGTTCGTTCGACAGCGGCACCGGCCGGCTCCAGTTGAGCGACACGCCGGGTGCCGTCGCGATCTTCAACCAGATTGCGTCGCTCGGCGTATCGGGGCCGTTCGGCACGTTCACGGCCGGCCGCCAGATCGTGCCGATGATCTACGCGATGGCCGACACCGACGTGCGCAACGCGCAGTTCTTCGGCAGCGTGCTGACCGCCTGGCTCGGCCTGAACACCGCGGCCGGCTGGCCGGCGACGAGCACCAACGGCGCGATCGGCGCGCTGTACGACAGCAATGCGCTCGTGTATCAGTCGCCGACGTTCGCGGGCGTGTCGCTCGCGCTCGAATACGCACCCGGCGGCGTCGCCGGACAGTTTCAGGGCGGCACGCGCGAATCGGTCGTGCTCAGGTATTCCAACTACGGGCTCAATGCATCGGCCGTCTACTACAACGGCCACGACACGAATCCGGCACCGGGTGTCGCGCCGACCGGCGTCGACAACAACCGCTTCGTCTACGTCGGCGCGAAATACACGATCCGCGATTTTTCGGTGTCGGCGTCGTACGGCAACGGCCGGAATCCCGCGCATGCGGACCGGGTGAACCTCGACATGCTGTCGGCCGGTGTCGGCTATCGCTTCACGCCCGCGTTGCAGGTCGCCTCCGCCGTGTACTACCTGAAGGACCGCAACCGCTCCGCGAACCGGTCGACGGCCGTGGTGCTCACGGCCGACTACAGCCTGTCGAAGCGGACGATGGTCTACGCACAGGCCGGCCACGTGAACAACCGCGGCACGATGGACCAGATGCTCGTGTACGGGCAGCCGGTCGCGCCCGGCGTCGGCACGACGGCCGCGATGGTCGGGCTGAGGCACAACTTCTGACGACGCAGTGACGCGCGGCGGCGCTCGCGCGCGGCGGCGCTCGCGCGCGACGCGCGGCCGCTGTCTGCAGTGATCGCGGGGATCGGCTACAGTGGGCGTTTTCGGCGCGCCCCGCCCGCTTGCCGATGCGCTCGTCCCGCCCCTGCCGCCGTGCCGGGCGCGCTCAGCGGCGCACGGCCGGCCGGCGGATCGCGGATCCTCCACGTTGACGAGCGAACCTTCATGCCCGACCTGTCCGCCTTCCCGATCACGAAAAAATGGCCGGCCCAGCATCCCGACCGTCTCCAGCTGTACTCGCTGCCGACGCCCAACGGCGTCAAGGTGTCGATCATGCTCGAGGAGACCGGCCTGCCGTACGAGCCGCACCTCGTGCGCTTCGACACGGACGACCAGCTGTCGCCCGAATTCCTGTCGCTGAACCCGAACAACAAGATCCCGGCGATCATCGATCCGAACGGCCCCGACGGCCGGCCGCTGCCGCTGTTCGAATCGGGCGCGATCCTGATCTATCTCGCCGACAAGACGGGCCAGCTGATGCCGAAGGACGCCGCGGGCCGCTACGAGACGATCCAGTGGGTGATGTTCCAGATGGGCGGCATCGGCCCGATGTTCGGCCAGGTCGGCTTCTTCCACAAGTTCGCCGGCCGTGACTACGAGGACAAGCGTCCGCGCGACCGCTACGCCGACGAATCGAAGCGCCTGCTCGCCGTGCTCGACGCGCATCTCGCGAACCGCAAGTGGATGATGGGCGATACGTACACGATCGCCGATATCTCGATCTTCCCGTGGGTGCGCAACCTGGTCGGGTTCTACGAAGCGGGCGATCTCGTCGGCTTCGGTGAGTTCCGCCATGTCGCGCGGGCGCTCGAAGCCTTCGTCGCGCGTCCGGCCGTCGCGCGCGGGCTCAATATCCCGGCACGCGGCTGATCCGCGCGGCGGGCGCACCGGGTGCGGCCCGCTGCCTGTCCGGCCCGCCGCCTTGCGCGGCGGGCGGTTTGCCGGTTTCCTTTCTGCGTTTCTGCGTTTCTGCGTTTCTGCGTTTCTGCGTTTCTGCGTTTCTGCTTTCCGAGCGTCGCGTTCAGCGTGACGAGCCCCGCGGCTGCTTTTCGGCCGGCGTCGGCTTCCCTCCTTCCAATCCCGCCAGCAGCTTTTCCAGCAGCGCCGACAACTGCGTCTGCTCCGCCTGCGACAGCACGGCCAGCATCGCGCGCTGATTGTCGACGTGCGCGACCACCGCCTCGTCGATCAGCGCGCGGCCGGCGTCCGTCAGCGCGACGAGCGTGCCGCGGCCGTCGGCCGGATTCGGCCGGCGCTCGACCCAGCCGGCCTTGTGCAGCCGGTCGATCCGCGCGGTCATCCCGCCCGACGACATCATCAGCGCGTCGTACAACGCGGTCGGCGTCAGCGCGAACGGCGCGCCGCTGCGCCGCAGCGTCGCCAGCACGTCGAATTCGCCCGGCTGCATCCCGTAGCGCGCGAACAGCGGATTGAGACCGTCGCGCGCGATCACGAGCGCGGCCTCCTGCAGCCGTCCCATCACGAGCATCGACGACGCATCCAGATCCGGGCGCTCGACGCGCCATTGCGCGAGCGCATGCGCGGCTCGATCCATTAACCCTCCTCGGCTCACCAGTTATCTTGACGTCGAGATAAATGCCGATTTATCTTGATGTCGAGATACTTTACATGAAAACGCACGACACGCCGACGGAGTGTGTCGCGCACCGATATCGAGGGCCTTCCATGAATCGCTGCATTTCCCCCGGCTGGCGGCTTGCCGCCATCGTGCTGGTCGGACTGAACCTGCGGCCGGCGCTGGCCGCGATCGGTCCGCTGCTCGACATGATCCAGCGCGCGACCGGCATCGGCGACGGCGCGGCGAGCCTGCTGACCACGATCCCGATCCTGCTGATGGGGCTGGGCGCGCTAAACGCGCGGCGGCTGCAGCGCGTGACGGGAATTGCTGGCGGCGTGTGGCTCGGCGTCGCGCTGATCGGGTTCGCCTGCGCGTCGCGCATCGGTGCGCAGCACGCGTGGGTGCTGCTGGCGAGCGCATGCTGCGCGGGCATCGGGATCGCCATGGTGCAGGCGTTGCTGCCGGGGTTCGTGAAGGCGCATTTCGCGACGCGGATCGGCGGCGCGATGGGCGTCTATTCGACGTCGATCATGGGCGGTGCGGTGCTCGCGAGCGTCGTCGCGCCGTTCGCCGCGACCCGCTGGAGCTGGCTCGTCGCGCTCGCGGGCTGGGCGCTGCCGGCCGCCATTGCAGCGCTCGCATGGCCGCTGGCCAGTCGTGGCGGCGACGCG
>NZ_VWWG01000295.1:0-3634 GCF_011753085.1 Burkholderia sp. Tr-862 | reverse complement strand
AGCGGCGGCTGTCGACGCCGAGCCGGAATCGACTCCGGCGCACGCCGCGCCCTCTACCGAACCGCAGGCGACGGCAGAACCCGCCGAGCCCGTGGTTGCCGCTGCGGCCGCGATTGCCGCGAGCCCCCGCGACGCTGCGCGAGCAACCGCAGCGCCGGCCTCGCCGGTCGTGCAGCCGGTGGCGTCCGCCGCGTCGTTCGTGACGAAGCCGTCGGCGGATCGCGCGCAACCGGGCGCGTCGGACTTCGATCCCGACACTCATCTGCGCCCGCTGTCGGACCGGCTTGCCACGCTGCACGCCGAGACGGCCGGCTTGAAGCAGGCGGCCGATCGCGAGATGCGCCGCGTCAACCGGCTGCTGCTGGCGCTGGCGGTCGTCGTGCTCGCTGGGCTCGTCGCGCTGGTGCTGCAAACGCGGCAGATCGCGCACCTGAAGCAGGACCTGGAAGCCCGGCAACAGCGGATCGACCGGCTGGCTGCCGACCTGTCGACACAGCAGGCAACGCTGATGACGCTCGCGGAACACCACGAAGCCATGCTGTCGCAGGTCGACCGGCTTCAGCGCAACGCAAACCGTGAGGCGGCGGCCGCGAAGCGCGCGCGTCGAACGCACTAAATATTCCGACCCTACCTGCAACCCTCCGCCCGACGGGGCGGGCGGGGCGGCGCGTGGCACGGGTGCGGCAAACTGATGCGGTGAGCTGGCAGAGTTCAGGGAAAACCCTTAGAATGGAGTCCCTCTAAGGGAAAACCCTAGAGCTATCTCAGGAGTCTCACATGAGCTTCATTCTTGCCCTGCTGCAAAAGATCGACGATCTGTTCGTCTCCCCGCACCTGCCGCTCGACGCGGAATACTCGTACGCTGCGCGTAGCGCCGAAGCCGATCGCATGCGTCGTGCGAACTTCGTGCCGATCGTCGTTTACCGTCGCTGATTCGCTGATTCGCTGATTCGCTGATTCGCTGATTCGCTGATTCGCTGATTCCGCGCGGCGCTCGCCGCCATTGCTTGCCCGCTTTTCACCGCCGCATCGCGCGCCGGTGCGGCCGTCCCGCTAAACTGGAAGTTCGACTTCCTTCGCGACCCCCGGGCCATGCTGCAGATGCGGCCGATGACGGCCGGCGAATTCCACGCATACCGCACGCGCGCCATCGACGGCTACGCGCGCGATCTCGTGTCATCCGGGCAGAACGCGAGCGAAGACGCGGCGGGCCGCGCCCGCGCCTGCTTCGATACGCTGCTGCCCGACGGGCTGCTCACCTCCGGCCAGACACTCGTCCAGCTGATCGACGCCGCCAGCGGCGACACGGTCGGCGACCTCTGGTACGCGATCGTGCCCGAAGGGCCGAACCGCACGCTGTTCATCTACGACCTCGACATCGTCCCGTCCCGGCGCCGCCAGGGCTGGGCCACGCGCACGCTCGATGCGTTGGAGGCCGAGGCACGCCGTCACGGCGTCACCGAAATCGGGCTGTCGGTGTTCAATCACAACACGGCCGCACGTGCGCTGTATCGGGCGTGCGGTTTCGCGCCGATCACGACGACGTTGATCAAGCCGGTCGTCCCGGGCTGAATCCGTTGGTGTGCGTGCCGGTCACGCGCATTCCCGCTTCCACGGCCTTCTCGCGGTTATGCGCCCCGACGCAGGACTCGCAACCTGCGGGCCCCGCTCGGCAACCGCCGCAACCTTCCCCATTCCATATATGACGAGCGCCGGCCGCCCATCGGACGGCCGGCGCTCGTCGCGGCCCGCATCAGCGCGCGCGGCCTTTCCATCTGCGCAGCAGCAACGCATTCGTCACGACGCTGACGCTGGAGAACGCCATCGCC
The DNA here is from genome assembly GCF_011753085.1 of Burkholderia sp. Tr-862. Taxonomy (NCBI): domain Bacteria; kingdom Pseudomonadati; phylum Pseudomonadota; class Betaproteobacteria; order Burkholderiales; family Burkholderiaceae; genus Burkholderia; species Burkholderia sp. Tr-862. Next base: position 1,805 of record NZ_VWWG01000295.1, on the reverse strand, counting down.
GCTCCCGCGATCACCGGGTTCAGCCAGCCGAGCGCGGCGAGCGGCACGCCGATCAGGTTGTAGACGAACGCCCAGAACAGGTTCTGCTGGATCTTCCGGTACGTCCGCTTCGAGATGTCGATCGCATCGGCGACGAGCGCCGGATCGCCGCGCATCAGCGTGATGCCGGCCGTATGCATGGCGACGTCGGTGCCGGTCGCCATCGCGATGCCGACGTCGGCCGCGGCGAGCGCGGGCGCGTCGTTGATCCCGTCGCCGACCATCGCGACGACGCCGCCGTGCGTGCGCTTCAGTTCGGCTACCACGCGCGCCTTGTCGTCGGGCAGCACCTGCGCATGCACTTCGCTGATCCCGAGCGCTGCCGCGACGGCCGCCGCGCTGCCGCGGTTGTCGCCCGTCACGAGCACGCTCGCGACGCCGCGCGCCGACAGTGCCGCGACCGCGTCGCGCGCGCCGGGCTTCACGGTGTCGCCGAATGCGATCAGCGCGAGCAACGCGCGCGGCGCATCGGCGCGCATCAGCCACGAAATCGTGTTGCCCGCGTGTTCGAGCTCCGCGGCACGCGCGTCGAATTCCGGCGGCACGTCGACGCCGAGTTCATCGCGCCAGCGGGTGCTGCCGAGCGCGAGAAGCTGCCCGTCGACGTGCGCTTGAACGCCGCGGCCGGCCACCGCGCGCGCATCGGCCGCGACGATCTTGGCCGAGCCTGCGGCGACGCCGCGGGCCACGACATCCGCTTCGTGCGCGGCGACCACGGCGCGCGCGAGCGGATGATCGCTTTGCCGCTGGACCGCGGCCGCGAGAGCGAGTGCTTGCTCACGTGGGATGCCGACAGCGTCGAACGCCGTCACGGACGGCTTGCCTTCGGTCAGCGTGCCGGTCTTGTCGAACGCGATCACGGTCGTGCGCTGCGCGAGTTCGAGCGCCTGCGCGTCCTTGATCAGCACGCCGTGGCGCGCCGCGACGCCGGTGCCGGCCATGATCGCCGCGGGCGTCGCGAGACCGAGCGCGCACGGGCACGCGATGACGAGCACCGCGACCGCGTTGAGGATCGCCGTTTCGGTGCCGGCGCCGGCGATCAGCCAGCCGATCAGCGTCAGCACGGCGATGCCGAGGATCGCCGGCACGAACACTTCGCTCACGCGATCGACGAGCCGCTGGATCGGCGCCTTTTCCGCCTGCGCGGATTCGACGAGGCGGATGATGCGCGCGAGCGTCGTCTCCGCGCCGATCGCGGTGGTTTCGACGACGAGCGCGCCTTCGCCGTTGATCGAGCCGGCCGTGACGGGATCGCCGTCGTCCTTCGGCACCGGCAGGCTTTCGCCGGTGATCAGCGATTCGTCGATGTGCGAGCGGCCCGACACGATTCGCCCGTCGACGGGCACGCGCTCGCCGGGACGGATGCTGACGGTCGTGCCGACGCGCACCAGCGCCAGCGGCACGTCGCGTTCGACGCCGTGCTCGACGACGCGCGCGCGGTCGGGGCGCAGCGCGTTCAGCGCGCGGATCGCCTCGCTCGTCTGGCGTTTCGCGCGGGCTTCGAGCCATTTGCCGAAGCGCACCAGCGTGACGATGACGGCCGATGCCTCGAAATACAGGTGGCCTGGGTCGACGGGGTCGCGCACCAGCATCCACAGGCTCAGGCCGAACGCGGCCGAGGTACCGAGCGCGACGAGCAGGTCCATGTTGCCGGTGCGCGCCTTCACCGCGTGCCAGGCGGCGCGGTAGAAGCGCGCGCCGAAACCGAACTGGACGATCGACGCGAGCACGAGCTGCAGCCAGCCGGGCAGCATCGCGTCGATGCA
>NZ_VWWG01000294.1:0-3906 GCF_011753085.1 Burkholderia sp. Tr-862 | reverse complement strand
GCGACTGCAACGCGGGCGACGGCTCGAGCGCCGGTCCGGTGTTCGCGCCGGCCGCCGAGCGCCTGCGCGCGGGCGCGCGGGTCGCCGGCGATCTCGGCAATATCCACGCGGACGCGAACGGCGTCGCGGCCGGTTTCATCGTCGCGCCCGATCTGGCCCTCGATGGCGTGCGTTCCGCGCTGAACCGCGCGGCGCTGGTGCACCGCGACCCGAGCGATCCGATTTTTTCGCAGCATGGCGCGGGCGCTGCGCTCGCGTGCGGCGTGATCCGTTGACGGTCGCCGCGTGCGCGAGCCGATGATCGCGTAAAATGTGCGCCTTTCCCGGCCGCCGCCTCGCGGGTACGGCCGTCACCGACTGTCACGCAGCGTTTCCAGGCGCCCCGATATGAAACGACCCCAACGCTCACTTTGTTCGCTGCCCTCCGACGGGGCGCTCAGCCTTCCTGGGACGGCCCGGAGGCTGGCATGAGCATCAAGTCCGACAAGTGGATTCGGCGCATGGCCGAAGAACACAAGATGATCGAGCCGTTCGTGCCCGATCAGGTTCGCGCGTCCGAGGATGGTCGCCGGATCGTCAGCTACGGCACGTCAAGCTACGGCTACGACATCCGCTGCGCGGATGAATTCAAGATCTTCACCAACATCAATTCGACGATCGTCGATCCGAAGAACTTCGACGAGGGCTCGTTTGTCGATTTCAAGGGCGACGTGTGCATCATCCCGCCGAACTCGTTCGCGCTGGCCCGCACCGTCGAATATTTCCGCATCCCGCGCACCGTACTGACGGTCTGCCTCGGCAAGTCGACGTACGCGCGCTGCGGGATCATCGTCAACGTGACGCCGTTCGAACCCGAATGGGAAGGCTACGTCACGCTGGAATTCTCGAATACCACGCCGTTGCCCGCGAAGATCTACGCGAACGAAGGGGTCGCGCAGGTGCTGTTCTTCGAAAGCGACGAGGTGTGCGACGTGTCGTACGCCGATCGCGGCGGCAAGTATCAGGGTCAGCGTGGTGTCACGCTGCCGAAAACCTGATCTGGTTGCATATCGTCTCACCGGTTTCCGGGTGACCGCTGCGCGTGACGCGCCGCGGTCGTTCTTTTTGGAGAATCGCCCATGAAGTTTCGTTTTCCCGTCGTCATCATCGACGAAGATTTCCGCTCCGAGAACATCTCGGGCTCCGGCATCCGGGCGTTGGCCGAAGCGATCGAGAAGGAGGGCGTCGAAGTCCTCGGCCTCACGAGCTACGGCGATCTGACGTCGTTCGCGCAGCAGTCGAGCCGCGCGTCGTGCTTCATCCTGTCGATCGACGACGACGAACTCATGCTCGGCGAAACGGGCTCGGACGGCGAGCTGCCCGAGCTGGCGACCGCGATCATCGAGCTGCGCGCGTTCGTCACCGAAGTGCGCCGCCGCAACGCGGACATCCCGATCTTCCTGTACGGCGAGACGCGCACGTCGCGGCATCTGCCGAACGACATCCTGCGCGAACTGCACGGCTTCATCCACATGTTCGAGGACACGCCGGAGTTCGTCGCGCGCCACATCATCCGCGAGGCGAAGGTCTATCTCGACTCGCTCGCGCCGCCGTTCTTCAAGGAGCTGGTCAAGTACGCGGACGAAGGCTCGTACTCGTGGCACTGCCCGGGCCACTCGGGCGGCGTCGCGTTCCTGAAGAACCCGCTCGGCCAGATGTTCCACCAGTTCTTCGGCGAGAACATGCTGCGCGCGGACGTCTGCAACGCGGTCGACGAACTCGGCCAGCTGCTCGACCACACGGGCCCGGTCGCGGCGTCCGAGCGCAACGCGGCGCGCATCTTCAGCGCGGATCACCTGTTCTTCGTGACCAACGGCACGTCGACGTCGAACAAGATCGTCTGGCACGCGACGGTCGCGCCGGGCGACATCGTGCTGGTCGACCGCAACTGCCACAAGTCGATCCTGCACGCGATCACGATGACGGGTGCGATTCCGGTGTTCCTCACGCCGACGCGCAACCACTTCGGCATCATCGGGCCGATCCCGCGCGACGAATTCAAGCCGGAGAACATCCGCAAGAAGATCGAGGCGAACCCGTTCGCACGCGAAGCGCTGCGCGAGAATCCGGACCTGAAGCCGCGCATCCTGACGATCACGCAGAGCACGTACGACGGCGTCGTCTACAACGTCGAGATGATCAAGGACCTGCTCGGCGACTTGCTCGACACGCTGCACTTCGACGAAGCGTGGCTGCCGCATGCGACGTTCCACGACTTCTACCGCGACATGCACGCGATCGGCGACGGCCGTCCGCGCACGGGCGCGCTCGTGTTCGCGACGCACTCCACGCACAAGCTGCTCGCGGGCATCTCGCAGGCGTCGCAGATCGTCGTGCAGGATTCCGAGAACCGCACGTTCGACAAGCACCGCTTCAACGAGGCGTACCTGATGCATACGTCGACGAGCCCGCAGTACGCGATCATCGCGTCGTGCGACGTCGCGGCCGCGATGATGGAGCCGCCGGGCGGCACCGCGCTCGTCGAGGAATCGATCGCCGAGGCGATCGACTTCCGCCGCGCGATGCGCAAGGTCGACGCCGAATACGGCGACGACTGGTTCTTCAGCGTGTGGGGCCCGGACGACCTGTCGGAAGAAGGCATCGGTTCGCGCGAGGACTGGATGCTGAAGCCGAACGACCACTGGCACGGCTTCGGCCCGCTGGCGGAAGGCTTCAACATGCTCGACCCGATCAAGGCGACGATCATCACGCCGGGGCTCGACGTCGACGGCGAGTTCGGCGAGACGGGCATTCCGGCCGCGATCGTCACGAAGTACCTGGCCGAGCACGGGATCATCGTCGAGAAGACCGGCCTGTACTCGTTCTTCATCATGTTCACGATCGGCATCACGAAGGGCCGCTGGAACTCGATGGTGACCGAGCTGCAGCAGTTCAAGGACGACTACGACAACAACCAGCCGCTGTGGCGCGTGCTGCCGGAATTCGTCGCGCAGCATCCGCGCTACGAGCGCGTCGGCCTGCGCGACCTGTGCACGCAGATCCACGACGTGTACCGTGCGAACGACATCGCGCGCCTGACGACGGAGATGTACCTGTCGGACATGGAGCCGGCGCTGAAGCCGTCGGACGCGTTCGCGAAGCTCGCGCACCGCAAGATCGACCGCGTGCCGCTCGACGAGCTCGAAGGCCGCGTGACGAGCATCCTGCTGACGCCGTACCCGCCGGGCATTCCGCTGCTGATCCCGGGCGAGCGCTTCAACAAGACGATCGTGAACTACCTGCGGTTCGCGCGCGACTTCAACGAACGCTTCCCGGGCTTCCATACCGACATCCACGGCCTCGTCGCGGAAGAAGTGAACGGTCGCGTCGAGTACTTCGTCGACTGCGTGCGCGACTGATGGCGACGCAGGGACGAATCCGGACGATGCGCGCGGCGCTGGCCGCGCTCATCGTCTGGGCCGCGTGGTCGGCAGGGCCGGCGGGGTTGAATGTCGCGCATGCGGAAGTGGCGGCGGCCGACCCGATCGACGTCGCGATGCGGCAGTGTCTCGCGCGGCGCGACCGGTCGTCGACGGCCGGCCAGATCCAGTGCATGGGCGAGGCGCAGCAGCAGTGGCAGACGGTGATGGACCGCGCGTACCAGCGCCTGTCGGACGATGCGCCGGCCGACGTGAAGCGCGGCTGGCAGGACAGCCAGCGCCACTGGGTCACGTGGCGCAAGGATGAAATTCAGCTGCTGAAGGCCGTGTACGACACGACGCGCGGTACGGCATACGCGATGTCGAGCGCCGACATGCAGCTGCAGCCGGTGCGCGATCGCGCGCTGGCGCTGCGCGCGGCGGCCGACCGCTATGCACCGCCGCCTGCCGCCGTGCCGGTGGCCGCCACGAGCGGTGCGCAGGGCGG
>NZ_VWWG01000293.1:0-3977 GCF_011753085.1 Burkholderia sp. Tr-862 | reverse complement strand
GCACCTGCGCCTTCTCGCGCCGCCGCACGGCCGATGCGAGCCGCACGCCGCCGAGGCCGAGCACGATCAGCGCGACACCGGCCATCGCCGACAGCACCCGGCCGGCGGCCGCGAGCGCGGGACCGTTGCCGGTGCCGAACGACCACACGACCGTCAGCACGCCGATCAGCCAGTTCACATGACCGACCACGCGCGCGACGGGCGTCGTGAGTTCGCCGTTGACCGCCGCATGGAACGCGAGCCACGCGAGCCCGAGCAGCGCGATGCCGAACGCCTGGCCGAGCATCGCCGGCTGGATGTTCGCGAGTTGCAGCGCGTTGAACAGCGCCTGCCAGGGTGTCAGCACGAACAGCACGCCGAACCCCAGCAGCAGCATGGCATCGACGATCAGCACGGCTCGCAGCAGCGGTTTCATCGGCGATTAGTCCACGTGGTAGTTCGGTGCTTCCTTCGTGATCTGCACGTCGTGCACGTGCGACTCGCGCATGCCCGCCGCGGTGATCTGGACGAATTCGGCCTTGTCGTGCAGTTCGTCGATCGTGCGGCAGCCACAGTAGCCCATGCTCGCACGCACGCCGCCGACCAGCTGGAACAGGATCGCGTTGACCGAGCCCTTGTACGCGACGCGGCCTTCGATGCCTTCCGGCACGAGCTTGTCGATGTTCGCGGAGTTGTCCTGGAAGTAGCGGTCTGCCGCGCCGTCCTTCATCGCGCCGACCGAACCCATGCCGCGATACGACTTGTACTGACGGCCCTGATACAGGAACACGTCGCCCGGCGCCTCTTCGGTGCCCGCGAACATGCTGCCCATCATCACCGCGTTCGCGCCGGCCGCGAGGGCCTTCGACACGTCGCCCGAGAAACGCACGCCGCCGTCGGCGATGCACGGCACGCCGGTGCCCTTCAGCGCGTCCGACACGTTCGCGATCGCGCTGATCTGCGGCACGCCGACGCCCGCGACGATCCGCGTCGTGCAGATCGAGCCCGGGCCGATACCGACCTTGACCGCGTCCGCGCCGTATTCGACGAGCGCCTTCGCGGCAGCTGCCGTCGCGATGTTGCCGCCGATCACCTCGACGTGCGGGAAGTTCTGCTTGACCCAGCGCACGCGCTCCAGCACGCCCTTGCTGTGACCATGCGCGGTATCGACGACGATCACGTCGACGCCGGCCTGCACCAGCAGCTCGACGCGCTCTTCGTTGTCGGGGCCGACGCCGACCGCCGCGCCTGCGCGCAGCTTGCCGTGTTCGTCCTTGCACGCATCCGGGTGTTCGGTCTGCTTCGTGATGTCCTTGACGGTCATCAGGCCGCGCAGTTCGAACGCGTCGTTGACGACCAGCACGCGCTCGAGGCGGTGGCTGTGCATCAGCGCCTTCGCTTCGGCGAGCGGCGTGCCTTCCTTGACCGTGACGAGACGCTCGCGCGGCGTCATGATCGACTTGACCGGTTCGTCGAGGCGCGATTCGAAACGCAGGTCGCGGTTCGTGACGATGCCGACGAGCTGCGGGCCTTCGACGACCGGGAAGCCCGAGATGCCATGCTGACGCGACAGCGCGATCACATCGCGCACCTTCATCTGCGGCGGGACCGTGATCGGGTCGCGCACGACGCCCGATTCGAAACGCTTGACTTTCGCGACCTCGCGGGCCTGCTCGGCCGGCGTGAGGTTCTTGTGGACGATACCCACACCACCCTGCTGCGCCATCGCGATCGCGAGGCGACCTTCGGTGACCGTGTCCATCGCGGCGGACACGAGCGGCATGTTCAGGGAGATGTTGCGGGTCAGCTTGGTCTTCAGGCTGGTGTCACGCGGGAGAACGTCGGAGAAGGCGGGAACGAGGAGCACGTCATCGAAAGTGAGTGCTTTTTGGATCAGACGCATGGCAAATCCTATGGGCGCAAAAGCGAATTATACGCGAAGCGCTGCGAATTTTCACAACACGAACAACGGGTTAGCCGCCTTCGAGCGTTCGGGGGCCGAATCGTTCGGATCGCCGTTCGGTTCGTTTTCGATCGCTTTTCGTTTCACCCGGGCATCGATCCATTCGCGCAACCGGCCGGAATTCGGGCCGAACGCGCGTCGTTGCCGTACAACGCAGCACCCGATGGCGGCACAGCGGCCGCCCCCGTTCGATGCGCGCTGGCGGCCTCAAGCGCCGCTAGGCGAGCCCCGCCGCGGCGCACGCGATCATCGCTGCGCCGGCGCCGGTCGCGACACCTCCGACGATCCGCGCGACGCGTTCGCCGGCCGGAACCAGCCGCTCGGCGGCGATGGCCACCGTCACGACGGCCATCACGCGTAGATCCATCATGCCGGTCGCCAGTGCAACGGCCATCAGGTTCCCGCAGCAGGCGCCGCACCGCAGGGCGGCCCGCACGCCGTGCCGCCACGCGGCGCCGGCACCTGCCCGCCGCACACCTTCGTCGTCCGGTCCGTGTCGGCAGCAGGCCAGCCGGCCCATCTTCCAGCCGGAAAACTGCAGCACGCCGGCGCCAAGCATGACCGCGCCGGCAGCAAACGGCATCGCGGCAGCGAGTGCGGACTGGCGCGTGGCGCCGGCCGCCAACGCAGCGCCGACGGGAAACACCACCGCACCGACCGCCATCCACACCGAGAAATACCCGGCGCCCGCAATCGCGACGAACCATGCCGCACGCGCGTCACCCACCGGGCCGAGGCTTTGCCGGTATCGCCAGAGCACCGGCGCCAGCACCGGCAGCATCATCGTGACCGTCATCGCGCCCCACATGCCGGCGAACCCGGCGAACGCGCGCCCTGCCCGCCATCCGCACGGCCTGAGCCACCCGGCCGACAGCGTCCAGCCGCCCGCCATCGGCATGCCGCCGATCGCGTCCATCGCTGCGTGCTGCGCGAGCGTCGCCCACGCGGCGGCGGCGAACACCGCGACGAGCGCGGCGCCGAACGCGAGCCGGCCGCCGCCCGCAGCGCCGGTCGCAGCCGGTTTCGTCGCGATGCCCATCACTCGCTCCCGTTGCTGTTCGACCCGCGCTCAACCGCGTGCGTATTCGTCATGACGACGCCACCACACGCCCGTCTCGTTGCGTCCGAGCGGCGCGCGATCGAGCCACTGGTACATGCCCCACAGTCCGTCGAGCCCGCGCGCGTAGGTCGAATACGTGTGATAGACGACGCCGTCCTCGCGCACGAACGCGCTCATCCCCGGCCGGTCGAGCGCGTACGTGGCGGCGTCGGTGCCGCACGTCGCCGCGAACTGCGCGACGGCGGCCGGCGGCGGGTCCATGTCCATCGCGTGGCCGGCCCGTGTGTAGTTGTATTCGACGTCGCCCGCGCGCTGCTGCGCTTCGGTGAACGACACGTTGAAGTCGAAGTTGAACGCGCCGCCGTCCGACGACGCCCACGGAAAGCGCCAGCCCATCCGCTGCCGGTACGCGAGCAGCTTCGCGAGCGGCGCGCGCGACACCGCGGCGAGCGTCACGTCGTGGTTCGCGAGGTGGACCACAAAGCCGTCGAAGCCATCCGCCAGTGCCGAGCACGACGGACAGCCGGCCTTGTAGTCGGGGCCGAACATGAAGTGATAGACGAGCAGCTGCGAGCGGCCGCCGAACAGATCGTCGAGCGTCGCCGGGCCGTCCTCGGTATCGAACCGGTAGGTCTTGTCGACGCGCACCCACGGCAGCGCCTGGCGCCGCCGCGCGAGCTCGTCGCTCTGCCGTGTCAGTGCCTTTTCCGCGTCGAGCAGCGCGCGGCGCGCAGCCAGCCATTCGGCGCGTGTTCCGGTGAGATGGTTCGTCATTGCGGGTTCCTCCTTTGGACAGGGATCCGGGCACGGCGCATCTGCCGTGTGCGTGGTGCTAGATTAGGGCCGGGCATCGGACGGCAGGGAGTGACAACTGTGTCGGGATTCGGATGGATTCGCTGATCACGGCCGCGGCACGCGCGCTCGCGGCGGGCGACCCGCTCGGCGCGCTGAACCGCGTCGCGCTGCGCGACGACG
>NZ_VWWG01000027.1:0-57831 GCF_011753085.1 Burkholderia sp. Tr-862 | reverse complement strand
CCGCGCCGCGTCGCCGGGCTCGAACGCCATCCGCCAGTCGGACGTCTTCGCGCCGATCGAGCGCACCAGCGCAAGCTGGCGCGCGACCTCGTGGCGCACGTACGATTCCGGCTCGCGTTCCGGCACGCGGTCGGTCAATAGTTCATACGGATTCTCGCGACAATGCGCGAGCCGCAGCGGGATGCCCGCGAGCCAGCACATCATCGCGGCCGGCAGCGGACTCTGGCTGTACACGGTGAAGATCACGGCCGCGTCGAAGTGGCCGGCCAGCAGCCGGCCGATCATGTCGAGATCGACGACCGGATCGCCGCGCGCGCCGGGATGCTTGACCCATGGCGCGTCATACGTCCACACGTCGTCGACCATCGGCAGATGCTTCGCCAGCGCGGCGCCGCTGCGCGACGTCAGCAGCGTGAGCCGGCGGCCGTGGCCGCTCTCCTTCAGCGCGCGCAGCGCGGGCGTCGTCATCAGCACGTCGCCGAGGCTGTCGAGCCGCACGCACAGGATCCGGCGTGCACGATCCCACGCCGCGCTCATCGCCGCACCCACGAGCCGTGACGGCGCACGGCGTCGCGCACGACGAGGTCGGCGGCGAGATCGAGACGGGGGACCACGTGGTGCGGCGTGCGCCTGGCATCGAGCCGCCACTCGGTCTCGTTGCCGCGGTCGACCAGGATCGTGCCGCAGCGTGCGGCGCGGCCGGCCTCGACGTCATCGAGGATGTCGCCGATCATCCAGCTCCATTCGGCGACGGCGCCGAGCGTGGCGAGCGCGCGGCGTAGCATGCCGGGGCGCGGCTTGCGGCAGATGCAGTCGCAGGTATAGCGCGGCACGCTGCCCGCCGGGTAATGCGGGCAGTAAAAAAAGCCCGCCAGCGCCGCGCCGTTCGCTTCAAACAGTTCGGCGAGACGCTGGCGGACCGCGCCAAGCTCGGGTTCGGTAAAGCGACCGAGCGCGACGCCCGGCTGGTTCGACACGACCACGATCGGCATGCCTGTCGCGCCGAGCGTGCGCAGCGCGCGCGCCGCGCCCGGCGCGAGTTTCATCCGTGTGGGGTCGACGTTGTACGGCACGTTCTCGAGCAGCGTGCCGTCCTTGTCGAGCAGCACGGCGCCGGGCAGCCGCCGTTCGCGCTTCAGGGCCATGATGTCTCCTTCATCGGCAGCACCATCAGCTCCGGCACGACAGTGCCCGGCGGCTGCGTCAGCACGAAACGCACGGCGGCCGCGACATGCTCCGGCGGCTGCAGCGTGTCCTCGTCGATGTCGGGGAAGCGGTCGAGCAGGAACGGCGTGCGCATCCCGCCCGCGACGATCGCCGACACGCTCACGCCGGCCGGCCGCAGCTCCGCATGCAACGCATGCGACAGCCCGAGCAGCCCCCACTTCGTCGCGTGATACGCGGAGGCATTCGGCCACGCGCGCTTGGACGCCGTCGACGCGATGTTGACGATATGGCCGCTGCCGCGCGCCTTCATCATCGGCACGGCCGCGTGGCACATCAGGTATGGGCCGAACAGGTTGGTCATCAGCACCTGCTGCCACGCCGCGACGCTGACGTCGTCGATCGGCGCGGTCACGTCGATCGCCGCGTTGTTCACGATCACGTCGAGATCGCCGAGCGCCTCGCGCGCGTCGTGCACGACCTGCAGCACCGACGCTTCGTCGCGCACGTCGAGCGGCCGTCCGACCGCCTGGCCGCCATGGCGCTCGAGGCGTCGCGCGACCGCCGCCGCGCGATCGCCGTCGAGATCGGCGACGATCACGTGTGCGCCGTGTTGCGCAAGCTCCTCGCAGATGGCTTCGCCCAAGCCGCGGCCGCCGCCCGTCACGAGCGCGGCGCGGCCGGCGAGCGACGGGCCAGCGGGATCGTGAGTCGCGTTCACCTGCATCTCCTGTACGTGTCCGAAGAATCGTCGGAATCGTGGCCGTGACACTTGTCGCGACAAGCGTCGGTACAGGAGTACAGCGAGAACCATGCCCGTCTGCGCGCGCCCGCGCCGTGTCAGGGGCCGTCTCGGGGTCGCTGGCTTTTTTATAACAGGCTGTAAAAACGTGCCCGCGCGCGCCTACGTTCCGATCGCGAGCGCGTCCGGCGTCGCCTGCGCGCGGTGCTTGGCGAGCGCGCGCAGGCAGTGTGCGATGCAGCCCGCGAACGCCTCGTCGAACCACGGTTGCGCGCCCGACACGCCGACCACGATCCCGTGCTGCGCGACACCGCCCCACAGGTTCGTATCGCCCACGCGCAGCCGGTACGGCTCCAGCGCCTGCACGACGTGGCCGTCGCGGCCGGTTTCCCACGACAGCCGCGCCTTCGCGCGTGCGTAGGCGCGATAGTCGGCATCCCAGTCCTTCGGGTCGGGCAGCGAGAACTCGTAAAGAATGGCGTCCTCGAACGCGGCGTCGCGCGGCCCGAGCGCCGGATCCATGATCACGATGTGCAGGCAGCCGCTGTCGCCGACGAAGTCGCTCTGCAACGCGGCCGACAACGTCGGCAGCAGCAGCTCGACGGCCGCGACCGCGGCCTGGCGATCGGCGAACGCGCTACCGCCGCGACGCTCGGTCAGGGTGGCGGGTGTCGTCGGATGCAGAAGGTTCGGCATGGAGGTCTCCGGAGGAAAACGCGAGCGCGCGCAGCGCCGCGATCAGGTCGTCCGCTTGGGCGGGCTGGGTCAGGTAGGCAGGGAAATCCTTCGAGCGAGCGTGTGCGGTCGCGCTCGCGCGCATAGCCGGACAACGCGAGCGCGTCGAGCGGCGCGCGGCTGTCGCGCGCCAGCTCGTCGGTGCCGGCCGTCATGCGCGCGAGGCCTGGGTTCGTGGTCGGGTTGTCCCGCGCGTCGCGCCGTCAATGGTGCGATTCACGTCCGGTGCCGCTGCCCGGTTCGGGGTCGCGCACGGCGGGCTGCGTCGGCGTGACGGTGCGTTGGGACGGATGCAGCACCGTGCCCGGTTCGTGTTCGTCGTCGCGGCGCACCCGCACGCGGTTCTCGACGTCGCGCACGCACATGCAGCCGTCGGCGATGTCCTCGATGTCGTGCTTCATCCAGCGCGACGGCACGGTGCCGTCCAGTTCGACGCGGCCGTCGCGCACCTGCACGGTGACGTCGCTCACGTCGATGTCGAGCGCATGCGTGAGCCGCTCGCAGACGTCCTCGCGAATGCGCTCGTCCGAGCGCGTATAGCCTTTCGGGCCACGGCGCTGGCGCATGGCCTCGCGTTGCGCATCGGTACGGCGTGGATCGCGCGGATCATAGTCGCGCTCGCCGCCGTACCAGCCCATCCGGTGATGACCGCGGAATCCCGGCTGATCGCTGCCATACCGGCCTTCACGGCCCTCGCCGCCTTCCGCGCGACGACCGCGGTTGCCGTAACCGCGTTCGGCTTCCCACTCCGGTTCGCGCGAACCACCCGGCGCGTCGCGCCACTCGGGACCCCGCTCGGCCGACGTGCGTGCCGAGCGTTCGCTCCATTCGCTGCCCCAGTCTTCCGGGCCGACGTTCTCGCTCGCGAAGCGCCGGTACGCGGATTCATAGTCGGCGTCGTGCCGCTGGGATTCGCCGCCGCGAAAGTCTCGCTCGCCGCCCTGGTACGCGCGCTCGCTGCGTTCCTGCCAGTCGGGCGGCCCGCTGCGTTCGGCTTGCCGTCCCGGATATCGTCGTTGCATCGTGTCCTCCTTGCGCGCCCCAGTGCCGCGCACGGCTCCATGCCGCATCGCGGCGCGCGTCGTTCGGACGGTTGCAAATCGCGTGCCGCGTTCGTGGCCGGGGCCGACACCGCGAGACGGGCGGGCGACGCGGAGCGGCTCATCGATTTGCGCCGGCGCCCCGTTCTGCGTTCTCCTTGCGAAGCTCCTGTCGAGCGTCAGTCGCCGGCGCCGCCGGCCGGCGCCGGCGGCCGCCCCTATCTGCAACGCGATTGCAGTTTTTGCGCGGAACGGCGCCGTATCGGGCCCTATGCGCCGCCCATGCCCGAGCCTGTCGGCTCGTCCGGATCGTCGAGGTCGTCAATGAGGCCGGCCTCGTCGAGCCGTTCCGTGCGGTCCGGCTCGATATCCGCGGCGTCCTCGAGCCCCGCATCGCCGTCCGCGGACGCGCGCTCGCCGGTGCCCGCGCGGTCCGTATCGCTGTCGAGCGCCGCGTCGCCGCGTTCCAGCGCGTGCTCGTCGAGCGGCGAATCGACGTCGAACGGATAGCGCCGCGCGCCGGCCGTGTCGCTGCCGCTGTCGGACGAGTCGCTCGGCCCCAGCGCGCGGCCGTCGCGGCCGCGCCGCGCGTTCTCGTCGTCCGGGCCGGCCGATTCGTTGTCGGGATTCAGTGTACTGTTCATATCGATGTCCTCGTGTTCCGCAGGGCCGCAGGGCCGCTTGCACGCCCGATGTGCCCGTGTAGCGCGGCTCGGACGGCGACGCAATCGGCATGCCGCGCCGGCGGCGATCGCGCCGCCGGCAGCCCGCCCGGCCAGGTCAGGCGACACGTGGCACGCACAATGCGCACCGATTGATCAGGTGAATCGGGTTCCCGTATGCTTTCGAGCGACTCAATCCGGTTCGAATCGCCGCCTCTGGCTCCGCCAGACGCGGCCGGGCGGCCCGAGGCCACCCTCATTTGACTTACCGTTCGATGAAGACAGACGACGCCATATCCGAGTTACATCCGCCGCTCGGCCCCGCCGATGCACGCGATCTGCTGCACCGCTTCGCCGAGTTCCGCTTCGAGACCGTCGTCGGGGCAATCACCGACTACGCGGTGTTCATGCTCGACCCGCAAGGCAACGTCGCGACGTGGAACGCGGGCGCGCAGCGCATCAAGGGCTATCTCCCCGCCGAGATCATCGGCCACCATTTCTCGCGCTTCTATCCGCCCGACGCGATCGCCGCGGGCCGACCCGCGCTCGGGCTACACGAGGCGACCGTGCACGGCCGCTTCGAGGACGAAGGCTGGCGCGTGCGCAAGGACGGTTCGCTGTTCTGGGCCAGCGTGACGATCACGGCCGTGCGCGATCATGCGGGCCAGCTGGCCGGCTTCATCAAGATCACGCGCGACATGACCGAGCGCAAGCGGCTCGCCGAACTGGAAATGTCGACGCACCGGCTCAGCGTATTCATCGCGATGCTCGCGCACGAACTGCGCAACCATCTCGCGCCGCTGCGCCACTCCGTCAGCGTGCTGCAAACGCTGCCCGATCCGGTGCCGGTGCTCGCGCAATGCCGCGACGCCGTGCACCGTCAGGTCGGACAGCTGACGCGGCTCGTCGACGATCTGCTCGACGTCGGGCGCATCACGGCCGGCAAGGTCGAGCTCGACAACGCGCCGGTGACGGTGCGCGACGTCGTGTGCCGCGGCGTGGAGAGCATCCAGCCGAAGCTGGCCACACGCCAGCAGCATCTTCGCGTCGAACTGCCGTCCGAACCGGTGGTGGTGCGTGGCGACGCCGCGCGGCTCGTGCAGGTGCTGCACAACCTGCTCGACAACGCGTCCAAGTTCTCGCCGCCCGGCGGGCGCATCGACGTCGCCGCCGACCACGAGGGTTCCACTGTCGCGATCCGCGTGACCGATCACGGCGTGGGCATCGCTGCGGGCTCGCTCGAAACGATCTTCGACCTGTTCGACCAGGACGGCGTGCCGGGCCGGCGTCCGGTCGACGGCTTCGGGCTCGGCCTCGCGATCTGCCGGTCGTTCGTCGAGCTGCATGGCGGCAGGATCTCCGCCGAAAGCGAGGGTCCCGGCCACGGTGCGACGTTCACGGTACGGTTGCCCGTCGAGCACCACGCGCAAACGGCACGGGTCGAAGCGCCCGCGCCGCGCGCCGTGAAGCCGGCCGCCGCGCCGCTGAACATCATCGTCGTCGACGACAACCGCGACTCGGCCGACACGCTCGCCGTGCTGCTGCAGCTGAAGGGGCACGCACCGCGCGTCGCGTACAACGCGAACGACGCGCTGGCGCTCGTGCGCGATACCGTTCCGCATCTGATGCTCATCGACCTGTCGATGCCCGACGTCGACGGCTACACGCTGCTGCACGAACTGCGCGCGATCGACACGCTGGGCGGCATGACCTGTGTCGCGCTATCTGGTCATGCCAGCTCATCGGATCTCGCGCGCACGGCGCGCGAAGGCTTCGACGATCACCTCGTGAAACCGCTCGAGATGCCGGTGCTCGACGCACTGCTGCAGCGTGTCGCGCGCACGGTGCATGGCGCGCCGTGAACGTTTACGTCATCGCTCACACCTTCACTCGAGCCCTCACGGAGGCGCTCGCGTAGGCCTTACTCAAGCCACCGCGCGGCACATCGCCGCGCACGCGTCGCACGCCAGCGCGCAGCGCCGGCAATGTTCGTGCAGATGCCGCAGGCATTCGACCGCGCACAGCTCGCATACCTGCGCGCACAGCGCACACACGCGCGGCGCGACCACGCTGTCGCGCGCCATCACGCCCGACGCGAAGCGGCACAGCTGCGCGCATTCGATGTCCAGCGCGATGCAGTCGGCCAGCTTGTGTGCGTCGGGCTCTGCCAGGCAGGCGGCCATACACGCGTCACAGGCGTGCGCGCACGCGTCGCACGCGGCCATGCAGTTGTCGTAGCGAGTATTCGTTTCGCTCATCGCAGTGCTCCTCGTTCCAGTTCGGATCTTCACGGCGTCAGCTTCACTTTCATCCAGCCGGGCTCGCGCACGTCGAACGCGCGGTACGCGTCGATCGCGTTCGTCAACGGCTCGCAGCGCGTGAGCACGGACACGACCGCGTCGGTCGTTTGCGCGACTTCCGGGTCGGGTACCGTATCGATGCGAATGTCACCGACGCCATGAAATACCACTGCTTTCATGTCGGGCCCTCTTTGTCGAAGGCGGGACCGGTGCAGGTACCGTCGCGCTGTGCGAGCAAGGCGCGCGCCCGTCGGCGCTTGCCGTGCTTGCCGTGCTTGCCGTGCTTGCCGTGCTTGCCGTGCTTGACGTGTGCCCGTGTGCGGTCGGTCGACCCCGGCGTCGCGAGGTCAGCCGCCGCGCGACGCGGTCAATGCCACCCGAACGCGGCCGTCAGCGCGACTTTGCGGCGCCCTGCTGTTCGAGCGCCTCTTCCGCCCGCAGGCAATCGAGATCGCGGCCGATCGTCGCGACTGCGAGCCGCTTGTCGCCCCGCCAGTACGTCACCGAACCGTCATGCGCGCGCAGGTCGCCGTCGATCTCGACGCGGTCCCACTGCTCCGCATGTCCCACATAACGGACGGTCAGATCGTAGTGCTGGCTCCAGAAGAACGGCACCGCGTCGAATGGCCGCTGCTGGCCGAGCATGTTGCGCGCCGCGGCGATGCCCTGCCGCTCCGCGACGACCCAGTGCTCGACGCGAATGCGCTCGCCCGTCAACGGATCGGGCCAGCGCGCGATGTCGCCGGCCGCGTAGATGTCCGGTGCGCTCGTCTGCAGGAAACGGTCGACCGTCACGCCGCGATCGACGGCCAGCCCCGCGTCCTGCGCAAGCGCGACGTCCGGATGCACGCCGATGCCGACCACCACGACGTCGGCCGGCAGCACGTCGCCGTTCGACAGCGTCACGCCGTCCGGCGTGATCTGCGCGGGCGTCAGGCCGAGATGGAACGTCACGCCGTGCGATTCGTGCAGCGCGCGGATCGTGTCGCCGAGCGCCTCGCCGAGCACGCGTGCCATCGGCTGCGCATCGGGTGCGACCACCTGCACGTCGAGCCCGCGCGTGCGCAGCGCGGCGGCCGCCTCGAGGCCGATGAAGCTCGCGCCGACCACGACGCAGCGCTGCGCGTTCTTCAGCGTGCCGATCAATGCATCGCAATCGGCGCGCGAGCGCAGCACGCGCACGTGCGGCAGATCGGCGCCCGGCACGGTCAGCCGATTCGGCTCGGCGCCGGTCGCGAGCAACAGCGCGCCGTAGCCGACGCGGCTGCCGTCCGCGAGTTCGACCGCGTGCGCCGCGGGATCGATCCGCGCGACGCGCGTGCCGCAGCGCACGTCGATGCGCTGGTCGGCATAGAACGACGCACCGCGCAGCGGCAGCCAGTCCGCTTCGGCCGTGCCGGCCAGATAATCCTTCGACAGGTTCGGCCGGTCGTACGGCGGCTCGCTGTCCGCGCTCAGCAGCGTGATCGCGTGCGGATAGCCTTCCTGCCGCAGCGTCACGGCCGCCGCGATCGCGGCCGCGCCGCCGCCGACGATCACCACCGATTCGGGCAGCCCGGCCGCTTCCAGAACGGGCGGCGACTCGGCGGGCCGTGCATCGAGCACGACCGCGCGGCCATCGCGGCGCTCGACGCGCCAGCACGTCAGGCCGTCGAGCGCCGGCGCGCGCAGCATTGCGCCGGTGCGCAAACAGAACGCCGCGTGATGCCACGGGCAGCGGATCGTGTCGCCGACGAGCAGCCCGTCGGCCAGCGGTGCGCCGTAGTGCGGGCATTGCGCGCCCACGGCAAACAGTTCGTCGGCGCGGCGCACCAGCAGCACCGGTGCGTCGCCGACCCGGCCTTCGATCATCGCGCCGTCGGCGATGTCGTCGAGCGCGATGCCCTGCGCGAGATCGGGACGTGAAGACGAGGCGTCACTTGCGGACATGGCATGGCTCCCGGGGTGTGGGGTAACGGTCCCATTATCGGCGTCCTTCCTGAAAAGAACAGGTACAGACGACCCCGCAGCGCATGCAAACGCGGAAGGTGGCTCGTATGCACGTTGCGGCGCAACATGCCGGATGCGCATGTGCGGGGGTCCGACGACCGGCGCAATCCGCATGCCGCCGCCTTCATCGCGTCACACGCGGAGCGACGCGATGGCGAACTCGCCGGCTCCGGCGGCGATGTGTGATGCGACCCGACGTGACTTCGCGTGATGCGCCACCGCGCAGTCAATCCATGCAGGCAGTTGCAAGCTTGCCGACCATGACGAGCGCCCGCTCGATCTCCGGCGACCACGGGCTGCTGTAGTTCAGCCGGATGAAATTGCGGTAGGTGTCCGCGATCGAGAACATGTAGCCGGGGCCGATCGTGATGCCCTGCTCCAGCGCGAGCTGGTACAGGCGCATCGCATCGACCTGTGCCGGCAGTTCGACCCACAGCACGTATCCGCCTGCCGGGCTCGAGATGCGCGTGCCTTCCGGGAAGAACCGCGACACCATCGCGCGCATCAGGTTCGCCTGCTGCGCATACGCCTTGCGAATCCGCCGCAGGTGATGCTCGTAGCCGTCGCGTTCGAGAAACTCGGCGATCGCGAGCTGCGGCAGCGACGGCGTCGCCAGCGTGTTCAGAAACTTCAGCTTCTCGACCTGTTCGCGATAGCGGCCCGGCAATGCCCAGCCGATCCGGTAGGCGGCCGTCAGGCTCTTCGAGAACGATGAGCAGTGCAGCACGATGCCGTTGCGGTCGAACGCCTTCAGCGCGCTCGGGTGGGCATGGCCGAAATACAGTTCGTTATACACGCCGTTCTCGACGATCGGCATGTCGGCTTTCGTTGCGAATTCAACCAGTTCGCGCTTGCGCTCGTCGGGCATCTGGAAGCCGAGCGGGTTCTGGAAATTCGGCATCACCATGCACGCGGCGATCGGCTGCGACTTCGCAATGGCCGCCAGCGCCGCGATGTCGATTCCGTATTCCGGGTGCGTCGCGACCTCGATCGCCTTCATCCCCATCCGCTCGATCGCGTGCAGCATCGCGTAGAACGTCGGCGACTCCACCGCGATCGTGTCGCCGGGTTTCGCGACTGCCTGCAGGCACAGATTGATCGCCTCCGTCGCGCCGACCGTCACGATGATCTCGTTCGGATCGACCGACATCCCGTTTTCCAGATAGCGTCGCGCGATCTGCCGGATCAGGCGCGGATGACCCGGCGGCAGGCCGTCCGTCACGCCCCACAGCGACTTGTCGCGGCCGGCTGCATACGCATAGCGGTTCAGCTTCTCGAACGGAAACAGGCTCGGATCCGGATACGGCGAGCCGAGCGGCACGGCGTCGTCGGTGCCGATCGAGCGCAGCGTCGACAGCACGAGCCGGCTCATGTCGACGGACGACGAGATCGCGATCGGCTTCGACGGCCGCAGCTCACGCACCGGCGCGTGGTTGTCGTCGCGGCGCAGGTTCACGAAGTAACCCGACTGCGGGCGGCTTTCCAGCAGCCCGCGGCTTTCGAGCAGCAGGTACGCGTGCAGCACGGTCGTGATGCTGATCCGATGCTGCTGGCTCGCCTGCCGCACCGACGGCACACGATCGCCATGTCGATACACGCGTTGCCGGATGAGTCTCTCTATGTCGTTCGCGAATTTCTCGTAGAGCTTCATCCGCCTCGCCCCGCCAGCGGTGAACCGGCCCGCGACGCGTGTGCGCGCGTGCCGCGCCGATGCGCGAAGCCGGATAGCCGTGCCCGCTGGCGGGCGTTCTGGTGCGAGCGTCGGCCGTTACCGAAATTGAAGGCGGAGAGCAATGCGAAATCCATCATGACGAGGATCGGCATCCTACTGCGTCAATTCGGCGAATGTAAGTGACAGTTTGGCGGCCAAACGTCAAATCGCGCGGGTGTGGTGAACAGATGGGAAGACCGTGGCACGCAGCCGCGTCTCGTGTCATCCGTACCGCCGCGCATATGCGGTCGTGACGCGAAACGGCACGACGCGATTCGCGTGGCGACGTTCGAGCGTGACGTCGTGCGCACCGACGCTCGGTATAGCTGATTGTCTAGGGCCTGTTCACGCTGATAACGGGCTTGCGAACGTGCCTTTCCGCCCGCAGGGCAAGGAGAGAGGAGGCGCAATAGCCGTAGCTATTGCAACGACGAACGACGCCGCAATGCGGGCGGAAAGGCACGTTCCCCTGTTTGGAAAAACCATTCGTGGGGCTGGCCCGTTATTAGCGTGAACAGGCCCTAGGTCCCGCGCACGCGCCATGCCGGTTCGTGCGTCACGCTGCGCGGCGTCGCACGAACGCGCACGTGTCGTCGACGCGATCCGCGCCGGGCCGCGCGCCGGCCTGCGTCCGGCTCGAACGCGGCAAGCCGGGCCTAGTCGATTACGTGGCGCACGACCTTGCCGCCGAATCCCGTCACGGTGTTGTCGACCGAGAACGGCGTCGCCTCCTCCGCCTCGACGATGACCGCCACACTGCCGGGCACGAGCCGTGTCGCGACCGATTCGACGAACTGGCCGTCGAGTAGCGCATTGCCGGCTGCGTCCGCGACGATGCCGGCCCCCGCGCCGGCCGCCATGCCGGTGATCGCGCCGAGCGGCCCGGCGAGCATCCCGAGCAGGCCGCCCGCGATCGCGCCGATCAGGCCGCCCTTGAACGGCCGCGACTCGGCGTCGAGCACCGCGAGCTTGCCGTTCGCGTCCTTTTCGACGACGACGCCGTTGTCGACGTGGAATCCTTCATGCTTCTCCGACAGCGCCTCGAAATCGTTCGCGGCCTGACGGGCCGTCTCGACGCTGCCGAATACGGCGACGATCAGTTGCTTGGTCATTCGACACCTCTCGGGTTGATGAGCGACGCGAGCGCCGCCAGTCGACGGTCATCCGCGGATGGGTCGGACCGGCCGCGCGTTGCGTGCCGGGATCCGTGGGTTCGATACGCGTGCCTGCCGCTGCGTCACGAGCACGAGCGGCGCGGCCGCACGTTACCGGCGCGTATGCGCGTCCTCCTCGACATCGTCGACTTCCGCCGGAAAGCGATGCTGGCCGAAGCTCAGGATCAGCACGCCCACCGCGAGCAGCACGATCCCGAACGTGGTCATCAGCATCCGCTCCGGGCTGTCGGTCGCGCCGCGCAGGATCAGGTCGCGCGCGAGCGACGTCATCGCGATGAACAACGGAAAGCGCACCGGCAGCCGGCCGAGCCGCAGATAGCGCACGTTCATCGCGAGCACCTCCAGATACAGGAACATCAGCAGCAGGTCGGTGAGCGACACCTCGCCCGCGAGCACGACCTTGCACGCTTCCTGCGCCATCGCGAACGCGGTCGCCAGACCGATCACGATCAGGCCGGCCAGCTCGGCCGCATGGAGGAAGTGGCCGAAGCGGCGGCGGATGCGCTCGGCGGCCGTATCGGCGGAAGCAGTGGACGTGTTCAAGGCGATGACCGGTGCAAAGAAGTAGATGCCGCGCTCGACGGTCCGTCGACGCCGTGCTCGCCCCCCGCGACAAAAATTCGCATGGCTTCCAGCAGGTTCGTCATGTTGGTCCTCGTCGGCGGGTGCAGCGAACCCAATCTACTGCACGCGTTGCGCCCGCTCAAGAGCACAGCGCCGCGGGCTTCAGGAGTACAGCTGCACGCGCGCGACGCAAAATCGAACCCTGATCAACCCATTCGAATGACAGATCGTCGATACGTGTTCCAAAGACCCGCCGAAGCTGCTAGATTGCAGGCTCGACGACGTTACGCGGTGCGGAGAGGTCACGCGCCGGGCGAACGCGCGGCCATCCTGCCTGCCTTCCCTTTCGCGCCCGGACGGCAGGCCGCCGCCGCTGCGGCCCGTTGCGCGATGCCCGCGCAACGTCCTTCATCCGCATGTCACAAAGAGAACAGTCGCATGACACAGTCCCCCCGTTCGTCTTCGCGCGCCGCGGCATCCGCGGCCCGTCCGTCCCGACATGACTGACCGGCAGGCCGCGATGCAAACCCGTCCCCCGCTTTCCCAGGCCGTTCACAACCCGATCACGCGCAGCGCGATCTTCCTCGTCGCAACCGTCAACCCTGGCACCGAGCGCGCCGACACGATCCGCGCGTGGTGCGGCGACATCGCCGCGCTCGTGCGCTCGGTCGGCAAGCGCGTGCCGGGCGGCAACCTGTCCTGCGTATGCGGCTTCGGCTCCGACGCATGGGATGCGCTGTTCGGCGAGCCGCGTCCCGCGTCGCTGCATCCGTTCCGCGAATTCGGCGCCGGCCAGCGCGTCGCGGTCGCGACGCCGGGTGACATCCTGCTGCACATTCGCGCCGACGCGATGGACCTGTGCTTCGAACTCGCGACCCAGTTGCTCGCCGCGCTCGGCGACGCAGTCACGGTCGTCGACGAGGTGCACGGCTTCCGCAACTTCGACCAGCGCGCGATGATCGGCTTCGTCGACGGCACAGAGAACCCGGAAGGCCGCGAGGCGGTCGACTTCACGGTGATCGGCGACGAGGACGCCGAATTCGCGGGCGGCAGCTACGTGCTTGTGCAGAAGTACCTGCACGACATGGCCGGCTGGAACGCGCTCGCGGTCGAGACGCAGGAGCGCATCATCGGCCGCACCAAGCTGTCCGACATCGAGCTCGCGCCGGACGTGAAGCCGTCGTGCTCGCACAGCTCGCTGACCACGCTCGACGAAAACGGCCAGGAAGTGAAGATCCTGCGCGACAACATGCCGTTCGGGCGCCCCGGTTCCGGCGAATTCGGCACCTATTTCATCGGCTACGCGCGTTCGCCGGCGCCGATCGAGCAGATGCTCGAGAACATGTTCGTCGGCCGCCCGCCCGGCAATTACGACCGGCTGCTCGACTTCAGCCGCGCGGTCACCGGCTCGCTGTTCTTCGTGCCGTCGGCCGACCTGCTCGAAGCGCTCGCCGATCGCGCCGCACCGGCCGACGCTGCCGCCGCCGCGCAGCCCGCACCCTCATCGCCCGAGCCGCGTCGTGACGGCTCGCTGAATATCGGATCGCTGAAAGGAGCCAAAGCCTATGAATAACCTGCACCGCGAACTCGCGCCGATTGCCTCGTCCGCGTGGGAGCAGATCGAGGAAGAAGTCGCCCGCACCTTCAAGCGCTCGGTGGCCGGGCGCCGCGTGGTCGACGTCGAAGGCCCGGCGGGCCCCGAGCTGTCGGCCGTCGGCACCGGGCATCTGCGCGACGTCACCGCGCCGCGCGAGCAGGTGAGCGCGCGGCTGCGCGAGGTCCGCAACGTCGTCGAGCTGACGGTGCCGTTCGAGCTGAGCCGCGATGCGATCGACAGCGTCGAGCGCGGCGCGCGCGACGCCGACTGGCAGCCGGCGAAGGACGCCGCGCAGCGCCTGGCATTCGCGGAAGACGGCGCGATCTTCGACGGCTATCTGGCCGCGGACATCGTCGGCATCCGCGAAGGCACGTCGAACCGCAAGCTCACGCTGCCGACCGATGTCAGCGCGTACCCGGACGCGATCAGCGACGCGCTGGAAGCGCTGCGGCTCGCCGGCGTCGACGGCCCGTACACGGTCGTGCTCGGCTCGGACGCCTACACGGCGCTCAGCGAGGCGCGCGACCAGGGCTATCCGGTGCTCGGCCACATCAAGCGCATCGTCAGCGGCGAGATCATCTGGGCGCCGGCGATCAGCGGCGGTTGCGTGCTGTCCACCCGCGGCGGAGACTACGAGCTGCACCTCGGCGAAGACGTGTCGATCGGCTATACGAGCCATACTGACAAGGTCGTCCGCCTGTACCTGCGCGAAACGTTCACGTTCCTGATGCTGACGAGCGAGGCATCGGTGTCCGTGGCGCCGCAGGCCAGCACGGCGGCCTGACGGCCTACCCGCGCGCGATGCCCGCCGGGCGTCGCGCACCCCGGCCGCGTTGCCGGCCGCACGTTCGTCGCCGGCTGAACCCTCCTGCATGGAGCGTGACATGAGCGATTCGAATGAAGCATTGCAGTCACTGCAAGCGTCGGTCGACAGCCTGAAGCAGGCCGTCGACGCGAACGCGAGCCGCCAGGCCGGCGACACCGCCGTCCTGTTCACCGTGGTGTCGCTGATGCTGGCCGAACTGCCGCCCGACGCCCGCAACCTGATCGAGGATTCGTTCACCGTCTGGGCCAATGGTCTGCAAAATGCCGCACTGTCGACCGACGTGAAGCAGATTGCCCGGCAGCGCCTCGCGATGAAACTCTCCGACTGACGCCGGTTCGCCACGGTTGCGCCTCATCCGGCCCGCACCGTGCAACCCGCCCGCTTCGCCATCGGCCCCGCCTCACGCACGGGTTGCGGGGCGTGCGCGGCCCGACGTAACCCACCCGCGACCCTCACCGCCCCGCGCGCTCGCGCCGCTGCGCGAATGCCGCGCTTCACCGCGCGCGGCCCTTCCCGTTTGCCGCCTGCCGGCGCCCTGCGCGCCGATGTCGCACCGCGCTTCGCGCGCGTTGCGCGCCGCGCTGTTTCCGGATCCCGCACCCCGCACCCGCATGGGCGCTCGTCTGTACTCCTTGCACCGGGCGCACGCGTGCATGTGAGGGTGCAATTCCCCGCCGGGCCGGTGCGGAACTGTGTCTTGGAGGCCTTCGGTCAATTCGCTATTTTGAGCGCAGTCGAAGTGATGCCGCGGGCTGAGCGACGCACCGGTGTTGCCGGCGTCGATCGCGGCCGGCTGCCGTGCCGGCGCGCTTCGTGCGATGGCGCCGGCGCGGCGCGCGCGCCGCCGGCCGAATCGTGCGGCGGGCACACCCCGGCGCCGTCGCGCATCGGGACTTCCCTTTCGATCCACGTTCATTGACAGGAGTCAGACCACCATGCCCGCACTTTGCGATATCTGTCACGCCCGGCCGGCCGTCGCGCGCGCCACCGTGATGCAGGACGGCGAGCGCAAGACGATCTCGATCTGCGACTACCACTTCCGTCAGCTGATGCGGCATCAGAGCATGCTGAACCCGTTCGATTCGCTGCTGGGTGGCGGCGCGTCCTCACTGTTCGGCGAGTCCGGCGACGCGTCGCCGCTGGCCGCCGAGATTCCGCGCGAATCGGTCGACCCGACCGACGCGTTCAGCGAGCAGACGCTCGAACTGCTGCAGCGCGCGGCCGAGAAGGCGCACGAACTGCGCCGCAGCGAACTCGACACCGAACACCTGCTGTACGCACTCGCGGATACCGACGTGTGCGCGGCGCTGCTGAAGGAACTGAAGCTGTCGCCGCAGGACCTGAAGTCCTACATCGACGAGCATGCGCACACCGGCACGGCTGCCGCGGACGCGTCGCTCGACAAGCTGTCGATCTCGCCGCGCGTGAAGAAGGCCGTGCAGTACGCATTTCAGGCCTCGCGCGATCTCGGCCACTCGTACATCGGCCCCGAGCACCTGCTGATCGGTCTCGCGGCGGTGCCAGACAGCATCGCCGGCACGCTGCTGAAGAAATACGGCGTAACGCCGGAAGCGCTGCGCCAGAAGGTCGTGAAGGTCGTCGGCAAAGGCGCGGAAGACGGCCGCGTCGACGCGCCGACCGGCACGCCGAATCTCGACAAGTTCGGCCGCGACCTCACCGCGATCGCGCGCCAGGGCAAGCTCGACCCGGTGCTCGGCCGCGCGCAGGAAATCGAGAGCACGATCGAAGTGCTCGCGCGCCGCAAGAAGAACAACCCGGTGCTGATCGGCGAGCCTGGTGTCGGCAAGACTGCGATCGTCGAAGGCCTTGCGCAGCGGATCGTCAACGGCGACGTGCCCGAAGTGCTGCGCGGCAAGCGGCTCGTCGAGGTCAACATCAACTCGATGGTGGCCGGCGCGAAGTATCGCGGCGAATTCGAGGAACGCGCGAAGCAGCTGATCGACGAAGTCACGGCCAAGCATGACGAGCTTATCCTCTTCATCGACGAGCTGCATACGATCGTCGGCGCGGGCCAGGGCGGCGGCGAAGGCGGGCTCGACATCGCGAACGTGCTGAAGCCGGCGCTCGCGCGCGGCGAGCTGAGCCTGATCGGCGCGACCACGCTCAACGAATACCAGAAGCACATCGAGAAGGACGCGGCGCTCGAACGGCGCTTCCAGCCGGTGTTCGTGCCGGAGCCGAGCGTCGAGCAGACGATCGTGATCCTGCGCGGGCTGCGCGACAGCCTGGAGGCGCACCACCAGGTCACGTTCGCCGACGACGCGTTCGTCGCGGCCGCCGAGTTCGCCGACCGCTACATCACCGCGCGCTTCCTGCCCGACAAGGCGATCGACCTGATCGACCAGGCCGCCGCGCGCGTGCGGATCGGCGCGACCTCGCGCCCCGCCGACATCCAGGAAGACGAAGCGCAGATCGTGCAGCTCAAGCGCGAGCAAGACTACGCAACGTCGCGCAAGCGCTTCGACCAGGCGAAGCAGTTCGAGGAGCAAATCAACGCGAAGCAGAAGTCGCTCGACGAAAAGATGGAGGCGTGGCAGCGCAAGACCGGCTCCGAGACGCTGGAAGTGACCGTCGAATCGGTCGCCGAGGTCGTGTCGCGGCTGACGGGCATTCCGGTGTCCGAGCTCACGCAGGAAGAGCGCCAGAAGCTGCTGAAGATGGAAGAGCAACTGCGCGAGCGCGTGATCGGCCAGAGCGATGCCGTGGTCGCCGTCAGCGATGCCGTGCGGCTGTCGCGCGCCGGGCTCGGCCAGTCACACCGGCCGATCGCGACGTTCCTGTTCCTCGGGCCGACCGGCGTCGGCAAGACCGAGCTCGCGAAGGCGCTGGCCGAGACCGTGTTCGGCGACGAGCAGTCGATCATCCGCATCGACATGTCCGAGTACATGGAGCGGCACGCGGTCGCGCGACTGATCGGCGCGCCGCCCGGCTACGTCGGCTACGACGAAGGCGGCCAGCTCACCGAGCGCGTGCGGCGCCGCCCGTACAGCGTGATCCTGCTCGACGAGATCGAGAAGGCGCATCCGGACGTCTACAACGTGCTGCTGCAGGTGTTCGACGACGGCCGCCTGACCGACGGCAAGGGCCGCGTGGTCGACTTCAGCAACACGATCATCATCGCGACGAGCAACCTTGGCGCCGCGATCATCATGGACAACCTCACGCAGCCGGAAGCCGCGCGCAAGACCGACAAGGCGATCCGCGAGCAGCTGATGCAGGTGCTGAAGGGCCATTTCCGCCCCGAGTTCCTGAACCGGATCGACGAGGTGATCGTGTTCCATGCGCTGTCGAAGGAGAACATCCGCTCGATCGTGCAGATCCAGCTCGACCGCGTGGTGCGCACCGCCGCCGCGCAGGACATCACGCTCGTGATGGGCGACTCGCTCGTCGAACACCTGACCGAAGCCGGCTATCAACCGGAATTCGGCGCGCGCGAGCTGAAGCGGCAGGTGCGCCAGATCATCGAGACGAAGCTCGCGAAGGAGATCCTCGCGGACAAGCTCCAGTCCGGCGATCGCGTCGAAGTCGATTACGACAAGGTGAGCGGCGAGGTGACGTTCAACAAGCTCGCGCAGTCCGACGCCAAGGACGCCAAGGACGCGACCAGGAACGCCGACGGCAAGGCCCGGCCGAACGGCAAGGCGGCGAAGGCAGCGTCCGATGTAAAGGATGACGAAGCGAAGGCCGAGACGCCTGCGCCCGCAGCCAAGCCATCCGGCAAGAAGTCGTCCGGTGCGAAGAAGGACGCGCATTAATACCAGGCGGGCCCGGATGCACGGGCCCGCATGCCCCCCAACGCCGCGACGCGGCGCAACCCGAGCCGGCCCGTAGCGGGTCCGGCTGATGGAGATTCACATGACAAATCGACGCGAAGTGCCAGGCATCAGGAAGTACGATGGGCCCGCCGGCGGTTGGGGCGCGCTTCGCGCGACAGCCGAGGCCGTGCGCACGCAGATGGAAACCATCGAGGCGCCGATCGTGCTGATGCGGACCAACCAGCCCGACGGCTTCGACTGTCCCGGCTGCGCGTGGCCCGACAAGGAACACAAGTCGACGTTCCAGTTCTGCGAGAACGGCGCGAAGGCCGTCACGTGGGAAGCGACCACCAAGCGCGTGACGCCCGAGTTCTTCGCGGCGAACCCCGTGTCGTCGCTGCTGCGGATGTCCGACTACGAGCTGGAGAACATGGGCCGGCTCACGCATCCGCTCGTCTACGATCGTGCGACCGACACGTTCCGCGCGGTCGAATGGGACGATGCGTTCGCGCGCATCGGCGAGGTGCTGCGCGCGCTGCCGCCCGAGCAGGTCGAGTTCTACACGTCGGGCCGCGCGTCGAACGAAGCCGCCTACCTGTATCAACTCTTCGCGCGCGAGCTCGGCACCAACAACTTCCCCGACTGCTCGAATATGTGCCACGAGCCGACCAGCGTCGGCCTGCCGCAGTCGATCGGGATCGGCAAGGGCACGGTGTCGCTCGAGGATTTCGACCACTGCGAGCTGATCATCTCGATCGGCCACAACCCCGGCACCAACCACCCGCGGATGATGGGCACGCTGCACGAGTGCTCGCGCCGCAACGTGCCGATCATCGTGTTCAATCCGCTGCGCGAACGCGCGCTCGAACGCTTCGCGGATCCGCAGGACATGATCGAGATGGCGTCGTTCGGGTCGACGCGCATCGCATCGACGTACTACCAGGTCGACGCGGGCGGCGACGCGGCCGCGCTGAAGGGCATCATGAAGGCGCTGCTGCAGCTCGAGGCCGAGCGCGGCGACGTGCTCGACAAGGATTTCATCGCGCAGCACACGAGCGGCTTCGACGCGTTCAGCGCCGACCTGGAGGCCACGTCGTGGGACGACATCGAGCGCGCGAGCGGCTTGAGCCAGGCGCAGCTCGAACAGGTCGCGCTCGCGTATGCGAAGTCGAACGCGACGATCATCACGTACGGGATGGGCGTCACGCAGCACAACAAGGGCACCGCCACCGTGCGCCTGATCGCCGACCTGCTGCTGATGCGCGGCAACATCGGCAAGCCCGGCGCGGGCGTGTGCCCGCTGCGCGGCCACTCGAACGTGCAGGGCAACCGCACGGTCGGCATCACCGAGAAGCCGTCGGCCGAGTTCCTGCAGAAGATCGAGGATGTGTGCGGCTTCAAGCCGCCCGCGCAGCACGGGCACGATGCCGTGCAGGCGATGCAGGCAATGATCGACGGCCAGGCCAAGGCGCTGCTGTGCCTCGGCGGCAACTTCGCGGTCGCGCTGCCCGATCCCGAGCAGTCGTTCCCCGCGATGGCGAAGCTCGATCTCAGCGTGCATCTCGGCACGAAGCTGAACCGCTCGCACCTGCTCGTCGCGAAGGAAACCTACATCCTGCCCGTGCTCGGCCGCACCGAGCTCGACATGCAGGCGAGCGGCCGGCAGTCGATCACCGTCGAGGATTCGATGTCGATGGTCCACGCGTCGGCCGGCAAGCTCAAGCCCGCGTCCGACCAGCTGCGCTCCGAGCCCGCGATCATCGCCGGAATCGCTCACGCGACGCTGCCGGCCAGCAAGGTCGCGTGGCTCGACCTGATCGCCGACTACGATCGCATCCGCGACCTGATCGACCGCACGGTGGCCGGCTTCGAGGCGTTCAACGAGCGCATCCGCACGCCGGGCGGCTTCCGCCTGCCGCTGCCGCCCACCGAGCGCGTATGGCCCACGGCCACCGGCAAGGCGATGTTCTCGATCTACAAGGGCGTGAAGGAAGATGCGGACGTGCTCGGCGCCGAGCAGGTGCTGCGGCTGATCACGCTGCGCAGCCACGATCAGTACAACACGACGATCTACGGGCTCGACGACCGCTATCGCGGCGTGTTCGGACGACGCGACGTGCTGTTCATGAACGCGGCGGACCTCGCGAAGTACGGGCTCGAACACGGCGACCTCGTCGACATCGAGACGGTCACCGCGTCGGGCCGCGCGCTGCGCCTCGAGAAGATCACCGCGATCGAGTACGACATCGCTCCGGGGTCGGTCGGCGCGTATTACCCGGAAGCGAACGTGCTCGTGCCGCTCGACTACATCGACAAGGAAAGCGGCACGCCGTCGTACAAGTCGGTGCCGGTGCGCGTCGCACGCTCGGCGGTCGTCTGACCCGCGGGTAAGCAGGCTGGCGACGCAACGCACGGCACGCCACGCCGCGCACTGATCCCTCCTGCCTCCCCTCTCGCGGCCGCCGCATCGCTACCGATGCGGCGGCCGCTTTCCTTGATCGCGTCGAACGACGATCCGCTTACCGCGCCGCCGACGACGGCAGCTGCGCGCCCGTCTGCCGGCGCCGGTAGGCGCTGTCGCGCGTCGCGAGCCAGTAGTACAGCGGCGACGTCAGCACCAGCCCGACGAGCCACGACAGGTCGGCGCCGCCGAGATGCGCGGGAATCGGTCCCGCATACATCGGCGTATTCATGAACGGAATCTGCACGGCGATCCCGATCGCATATGCGAGCAGCGCCTGCGGATTGAAACGGCCGTACACGCCGCCGTCCGCCATGAAGATCGACTGGATGTCGTACTTGCCCTTGTGGATCACGTAGAAGTCGATCAGGTTGATCGCCGTCCACGGCACCAGTACGACAAGCAGCGCGAGCACGAGATCGATGAGATTGCCGACGAAGTTGGTCGACGCGCCGATCGCCGCATAGCAGCACGCGACGAAGATCACCACCGACACCACCGCGCGCGTCTTCGCGGTCGGAATCCACCGGTAGGCGAAGGTCTGCACCGACGTGATGACCGCGAGCACCGCGCCGTACAGGTTCAGCGCGTTGTGGCTGATCACGCTCAACAGGAACAGCACCAGCATCAGCGGGCCGAGCGGGCCCGTCGCCTGCTTGACCGCGTCCATCGTGTCCGCGCCGGCCGGCACCGCGAGCACCGCGACCGCCCCGAAGATGAACGCGAGCGTCGAGCCGATCGTGCAGCCGAGATAGGTC
Source organism: Burkholderia sp. Tr-862 (assembly GCF_011753085.1). NCBI lineage: Bacteria > Pseudomonadati > Pseudomonadota > Betaproteobacteria > Burkholderiales > Burkholderiaceae > Burkholderia > Burkholderia sp. Tr-862. The sequence goes on along the minus strand of NZ_VWWG01000027.1, from coordinate 36,331 downwards.
GCCCAGAACGTCGACGCGACGCCGACGTCTTCCGGCAGGTAACGCGAATAGTCCGACACGTACGGCGCGAACGCGATCTGCCACAGCGCGGACAGCGACACCGTCGCGAGCCAGCCCGCGAAGTCGAAGCCGCCGCGCGTGAGGAAATCGGCGGTGCTCACGTGCGACAGGATCATCCAGAAGCCGACGAAAATGCCGATGCCGAGCACCCACGTGCCGATCCGGTTCAGGATATGGATGAACCGGTAGCCGACGATCCCGATCAGCCCCGAGCCCACCGCGCCAATCACGATGCCCACGGGCACCGGCACCGACGACGCGATGCCGTGCACCGACTTGCCGGCCAGCACGATGTTCGATGCGAAGAAGCCGACGTACATCACCGCCGCGATCACCGTGACCAGCAGCGCGCCCCACGAGCCGAACTGCGCGCGGCTCTGGATCATCTGCGGGATGCCCATCTGCGGCCCTTGCGCCGAATGCAGCGCCATCAGCACGCCGCCGACCGCCTGGCCGACGATGATCGCGACGATCCCCCACATCAGGTTCAGGTGAAAGATCTGCACGCCGAGCGCGCCGGTCACGATCGGCAGCGGCGCGATGTTGCCGCCGAACCAGAGCGTGAACAGGTCGCGCACCTTGCCGTGGCGGTCTGCGGGCGGCACGTAGCCGATCGTGTGTTTCTCTATCATGGGGGACGCGTTGCGATCCGCGGTCGTCATGGCTAAGTCTCCTGTCCTGCGCGGCGAGGCGCGCGTGCCGTTTCCGCCGACGCGCGACGATGCGCGCGCCTGCAATCGGGTCCGGATACGCGGGCAACGGCTTGCCGCATGCGGACGGAGGCGGATGACCTGCCCCGCCCGCGCGTGCGCGCTTTTGTCGCGATCCGGATTGCAGACGATGGTGCGCCACGCATGCGGCGACCGGAAAATACTAAAAATATTTTCGGGACATACGAAAAAGCTCTGCAGCGGAAATTCCGGCGCCGGGCTTCTTCGGGTAAGGTGCTACGCAAAATAGCGGACAGAACGCGCCCCGCGGCGGCACGCGCGCGGGGCCGGCATCAGAGGTGCTCGTGGCTCACTACACTTTGCGGCAACTGAAATATTTCGTGACGACGGTGGAATCCGGCAGCGTCGCCGAGGCGTCGCGCCAGCTCTTCATCGCGCAGCCGTCGATCTCCAGCGCGATCAAGGGGCTCGAGGAGAGCTTCGGCGTGAAGCTGTTCATCCGCCATCACGCGCAGGGCGTGTCGCTGACGCCGAGCGGCACGCGTTTCTACCGGAAGGCGCAGGAGCTGCTGCGCATCGCGCACGAGTTCGAGCAGAACGCGCTCGCCGACAACGACGTGATCACCGGGCAGATCGACATCGGCTGCTTCGAGACCGTCGCGCCGCTCTATCTGCCGCAGCTGATCGCGGGCTTTCGCGAACGCTATCCGGGCGTCAACATCCGGCTGCGCGACGGCGACCAGCAGGAGCTCGTGCAGGGCCTGACGGCCGGCACCTTCGATCTCGCGTTCCTCTACGACCACGACCTCGACGGCACGATCGAGACCGAGCCGCTGATGCCGGCGCAGCAGCCGTATGTGCTGCTGCCGGAGAACCACCGGTTCGCGGGCCAGTCGCACGTATCGCTGCACGAGCTCAGCGTCGAGCCGATGATCCTGCTCGACGTGCTGCCGAGCCGCACGTACTTCGTCAGCCTGTTTCACGAGCTGGGGCTCACGCCGAACATCGTGTTCGCTTCGCCGTCGATCGAGATGGTGCGCGGGATGGTCGGCCAGGGGTTCGGTTTCTCGCTGCTCGTCACGCGCCCGCATTCCGAATACACGTACGACGGCCGGCGCGTCGTGACGATCGGCCTGAGCGAAACGGTGAGCCCGTCGGGGCTCGTGAGCGCGCGGCTGAAGCGCGGGCAGCTCACGAAGCAGGCGCAGTCGTTCGTCGAGTTCTGCCGCGAGCGGCTGGCGCAGATCGTCGCCGAATCGGCGCGATAGCAACGAAACAACCGCACGCGCCGCCGAACGGCCGCGTGCGGCATACGGCTGGACGGCCGGATCAGCCGGATTTAACCGACCGAAGCGAGATACGTCGCGAGACGGCCGAGCATCGCGTCGCAGCCGTGCAGCTGTTCGAGCGTGACGAACTCGTCGGGCTTGTGCCCCTGGTCCATGCTGCCCGGCCCGCACACCACCGTCGGAATGCCGGCCTGCCCGAACAGCCCGCCCTCGGTGCCGAATGCGACGGTGCCGAACGCGTCGGAGCCGCTCAGCATCGCGAGCAGGCGCGCGGCTTCGCTGTCCGGCGAAGTGGCGAGCCCCGGATACGCGCCGAGTGGCTGCAGACGGATGTCGGTATCGGGCTGCACCGCACGCATCGTCGGCAACAGTTCGGATTCCGCATAATCCTGCAGCTTCCTCGGCACGTCGTGCGCATCGAACGCCGGCAGCGCCCGCACCTCGAAATCGAACTCGCATTCGGCCGGCACGATGTTCAGCGCGCGGCCACCCTTGATCAATCCGGTCTGCACGGTCGAGAACGGCGGATCGAAGCGGCTGTCGTGATGCTCCGGCCGCGCGAGCGACACGCCGATCTCGCCGAGGCGGCCGATCAGCTTCGCCGCGTAGTCGATCGCGTTGACGCCGAGCGGCGCGTACGCCGAGTGGCACGCGGCGCCCTTCACGTGGCAGCGCATCGCGAGCTTGCCCTTGTGACCGAGCACCGGCTTCAGTTCGGTCGGCTCGCCGATCAGACACAGGCGCGGCCGGTGCTCGCGCGTCGCAAGTGCGTCGAGCATCGGCCGCACGCCGAGACAGCCGACTTCCTCGTCGTACGAGAACGCGAGGTGCACGGGCAGGTTCAACGGCCGTGAGACGAATGCCGGCACGGCCGCGAGCACCGACGCGATGAAACCTTTCATGTCGGCCGTGCCGCGCCCGTACAGTCGGCCGTCGCGCTCGGTCAGCCGGAACGGCTCGACCGTCCACGCCTGCCCGTCGACCGGCACCACGTCGGTATGGCCCGACAGCGCGATGCCGCCGCGATCGCGCGGCCCGATCGTCGCGTACAGGCTCGCCTTCGTGCGCTCCGCGTTGTAGAACAGCTCGCTCGAAACACCGAAGCCGTCGAGATAGTCGCGGATGAAGTCGATCATCGCGAGGTTCGAATCGCGGCTGACCGTCGCGAAGCCGATCAGCTGCTCGAGCAAGGCGCGGCTCGACGTGTCACTCATCGCCCGGCACTCCGTAGCTCGGCGCGGCGGTCGGGTTCAGCGCGCGCGTCTGGTAATCCTGCATCTGCGGGCGATAGGCCTGCCACAGCGCGTCCAGCTGCCCGATCGGATCGGCGTCGGCCCAGTCGACGCGCAGGTCGACGATCGGCCAGGTCACATCGCCGGCCACCTTCAGCGCCGCCGAATGCACCGGCCCCGCCTCGCCGCCCGCCGCCATCGCCGCATGCATCGCGGCCAGCAGGCGATCGGCCAGCAGCCCGGGCGCCTGCTCGAACGCGCGCGCCATCGCATCGATCACGGCCGGCGCGGCCAGCAGATTGCCGGCTGCCACGCATTGCTCGCCCTGCACCGCATGGTGCGTGCCGAGCGCCTCCTTGCCGGTGAAGCACGCCGTCTGCCCCTGACCGTCGATCACCGTGACCTGCCGGTACTGGCTCCAGCCGTTCGCGCTGAGCGCGCGGTCGAGCGCGGCGGCGGGCGCGAGCTGCTGGTGCTCGATCAGATCGAGGATCTGCGGGCCGAGCGCCGGCAGCGTGATGTTCTGCGTCGCGACCGCACCGACGCCCGCCCGCACCCACGGGCAGCGCGCCCCCACCGCGATGCTCGACGAGCTGATCGCGATCCCGAGCTGGCCCGTTTCCGGGCAGCGCCCGACGATGGAGAAAGTCATGTCGCCTCCTATGCGCGGTTCGGCTGCCAGTTGTCCGGGATCACCGCGATCACGTCGATCTCCATCAGCCACTGCGGCTGGCCGAGCGCCGATACGACGAGCCCCGTCGAGATCGGATAGACACCCTTCAGCCACTTGCCGACTTCCTGGTACACCGGCTCGCGATAGCGCGGGTCGATCAGGTAGGTCGTCGTCTTCACGATATGCGTGATGTCGCTGCCGGCCTCCTCGAGCAGTTGCTTCACGTTCTTCATCGCCTGCTCGGCCTGGGCGCGCGGATCGCCGAGGCCGACCAGGTTGCCGTCGAAATCGGTGCCGACCTGGCCGCGCACGTAGACGGTGTTGCCGGCGCGCACGGCCTGGCACAGGTCGTTGTCGAGCGTCTGGTTCGGATAGGTATCCTTCGTGTTGAACATGCGGATACGGGTATGGGTAGGCTGGCTCATCGAGGTCCTTCGAAGGTCGGTGTGTTGCGCTCGCCGCGCCGGACGCGGTCGCGGCGCGGCGGGTGCTGATGGGTGCTCGTGGGTGCGGGTCGCGGCGCGAATGCCGAATCCGTATCAGCCGATCGCGTCGGTCAGCGCTCGCGCATCGGCCTGCGCTGTGCGTGCCGTGTCGCCGTGCCCGGTGCGCGTTTGCGCGCGGCGTTGCGACGCGTCGTGATAGTCGAGGTACTTGCGCTGCGTGACGATGTGCTCGGCGATGTGCTTCGCGTCGTGCCACACGCCCCAGATGAAGCTGGAGCCGCGTCGCGACAGCCACGGCAGTCCGAGGAAATAGATGCCCGGCTCCTTCGACACGCCGCGCTGGTGCTGCGGCTTGCCGTTCGCGGCGAACGCGTCGACGTTCAGCCAGCTGTAGTCGAGCGCGTAGCCCGTCGCCCAGACGATCGACGTGACGCCGGCGCCGGCCAGGTCGAGCGCGAGGATCGGCTGCGTGACGCAGTCCGGATTCGGCAGGATGCGGCGGGCTTCCGGTTCCTCTGGCAGGTCGAGGCCGTTGCGCGCCGCATAGGCGTCGGCCGCGTCGAGCAGCGACAGGTAGTTCTCGTCGCCGCGGGCGAGATTGCTCGCGAGATCGCTTTCGAACGCCACGACGCCGCCGTCGAACGACTTCGTCAGCCCCACGAGCGTCACGCCCTGGTGCGCGAGTGCGCGGAAATCGACCGTATGGCCGCCGCGCGCGCCGCTCACCGCGATCGTCACGTGTTCGCGGCCGGGCGTCGCGATTTCCTTGTCCCATTCGCCGAGCACGCCGAGCCACCAGCAGAAGTCGCGGCCGCGATAGGCGCGCGGCGGGCGATCGTGCGGGCCGACCGACAGGTAGACCTGCCGGCCCGCGCGCTGCAGTTCGTCGGCGATCTGCACGCCCGACGAACCCGCGCCGACCACCAGCACCGCGCCGTCCGGCAATTGCGCGGGGTTGCGATAGTCGGCGGAATGGAGCTGCACGAGGCCGGCGGCGTCCGGCGCGATCGGCGGGATGACCGGACGCTGGAACGGCCCCGTCGCGACGACCACGCGGTTCGCCTCGATCGTGCCATCCGAGGTTTCGACGATGAAGCCCGGCTTGCCTGCGTTGCGCACGACCTGTTTCACTTCGACGCCGGTGCGGATCGGCGCGCCGAACTTGCGTGCGTAGGCTTCGAAGTAGTCGGCGACCTGGTCTTTCGTTGCGAACGCATCGGGATCGAGGCCGTCGAATTCGAGCCCCGGAAAGCGGTCGTGCCACGCGGGGCCGTTCGCGACCAGCGAATCCCAGCGCCCGGTGCGCCAGCGCTCGGCGATGCGGTCGCGCTCCAGCACGAGATGCGGCACGCCGAGCTTGCCCAGGTGCTCGCTCATGGCCACGCCGGCCTGGCCGGCACCGACGACCAGCGTATCGATTGAGGTTGTTTCCACTGCCACGGCTGTCTCCTTGAAGTGCGGCTCGCGGCGAGGCTCATGTCGTCGCGCGAGGGGGAATGGAGACATTCTGCTGACAGGCTGCCTAGGGCGAAACGATCATTTTTGTCGTTGTTGACGAGAAAAAAGCTGGGGATATCGACGACGGCCAGTGGACCGGGCATACAGCGCAGCGCCCGGCTCATCGGTACAGGGCTATCCCTGCGGCTGCGCGTGGTCGGCACGATGCCCGACGGAGGAGGAAGGCGTGGGCGAAACCGACGTCACGGGTTGCGCCGCATCGATCAACGTCTTCTTGTCGCCATTCCACTTGGGCAGCGTGGCCGGCGGCAGCGGCACAACCTTGTCCAGGTTGGGCAGACGAAGGTCGGGGTCGCGCTCGAGGCGGTCGGCGAGAATGACGTAGCGCTCGGCACGGGCTTCGTCCTTTACGTGACCGACGAGTTCGTCACCCCGGCCAAACGACGCACTCAGCCATCCGGCACTCTCCGCGCTGCCGAATTTCACACCCGCATGCAGGATTTTGAGCGCTCGTTCGTTGTTCTCGCCCAATTCGGCGCGATCGCCCACGATCGTCGTTCCCAGTGCGTATGCCGCGGGTCCGTTCCCCTGCGCAAATCCACACTCGAGCATCTGAAGGGCAATCTTGCGATTACCCCAGAAGCCCGCTTTGGGATCGTCATACACCGCATCCATCTTGCCGCCCAGATATGCCATCGCATTCGGGTTGCCCCTATCGGCAGCGAGTTGCCAGAATGCATACGCGCGGCTCGCGTCCTGCTTCACGCCCGTCCCGTTCATGTAATACGTGCCCATCAGGTCATAGGCCGCAGGTATGCCGAGTTTCATTGCCTGCTCGACAATCTGCACGGCACGTTCCGAATCACGCTCCACGCCATCGCCCTGAGCGTATGCATTCGCCAGATTCAACATCGCCTTCCAGTGTTTGCGCTCGGCGGCCTTCGTCCAGAGTTCGACAGCGCCCTTGTAGTCGCGCTGGTTGGGCCACAGCAGCGAACTGGTGAGCGCCATCGCTTGCCGGTTCCATCGATCCGCGTCCTGATCGATCGGCGGAACAACGTCGGCTTCATGCTTGCACTCGAATGCGGCGCGATGAGGGTTGAAGGCAGTCAGCGACATGTTGCGGGGAAGCGAATCGTTCCGCGAACAGGCCGCACACCCGACGAGCAGAAAAATAGAAGCCCATCGGATCAAGCCGATACGGTGGGCGGCGATCGGACGCAATTGAGTTCGCACGATATCGAATACCTGAACAGGAAAAATGAACGCACTGCTGGCGTGCGCATCACGGATGCGGATACAAAAGCCGGACGGCAATCCCTGGTTCCGGGAAATTTCACCGGCCCTCGGCGATGGCGCCGAACCGGAAAAGCACCTTCGCCAACGCTGCGCCGATTTTAGGCGACGACCCTCGATCCGACCATCTTCCGACAATTCTTGACTGTGCTCACGCGCCCGAACTGGTACGATGCGCGTCGTCTATGCGATGCGCACAGAGACGCCTGATCGTTCCCTTTTTCGATCCCCCCGCGCGCGCCTCTTGCCGCGCCGGGCCGCCGGCCCGGCCCCTCGTTGAACCCCGTAGCATCTCGGCGCCCGCCCCACCCGGCGCCGTTGCAGCAACCGTTGGAGTGGCGCATGTCGCGCCTGCAAGCATGAAGAAACTGAAGCAGCACATCGTGACCCTGAGCGGGAAAGACCGAACGCCGATGGTACGCGCAGGCGCGCTGCTGTTGATGGCCGGCCTGCTGTACCTGCTGTGGCCATCCGCCGAAACCGCTTACCTCGCGATGGAGTCGGTGATCCGCTGACGCGCACGGCGGACCGCGCCCTGCGCTATACTCGCGCAATGGAAATCAAACCTGCCTCGCCGAACGTGCATCGCTGGTGGCGCGCCTGACCCTGGCGGCCCGTTTCCTTTTGCATGTCCCGAACGTGATGCCGCCAGCCATGGCGGCATTGTCGTTTCTGCGCCTACGTCATGGCTGGTGGCTTCGATAACCCGGAGCCAACCCGTACCATGACGTACCCGACCCGTCCGACCATCCTCACCGGCGACCGCACGACCGGTCCGCTGCATCTCGGCCACTACATCGGCTCGCTGCGCGCGCGCGTGCAGATGCAGCACGAGGCGACGCAGTTCCTGCTGCTCGCCGACACGCAGGCGCTGACCGACAACATGGGCCGCCGCCAGCGCGTCACCGAGAACGTGATCGAGGTCGCGCTCGACTACCTGGCCGTCGGCATCGACCCGGCGATCTCGACGATCGTCGTCCAGTCGCAGGTGCCCGAGCTCGCCGAGCTGTCGCAATACCTGCTCAACCTCGTCACGGTCGCGCGCCTAGAGCGCAACCCGACCATCAAGGAAGAGATCCGCCTGCGCGGCTTCGAGCGCGACATCCCGGCCGGCTTCCTGACCTATCCCGTCAGCCAGGCGGCCGACATCAGCGCGTTCAAGGCGACGCACGTGCCCGTCGGCGATGACCAGTTGCCGATGATCGAGCAAACCAACGAACTCGTGCGCCGCTTCAACGCGACGGTCGACAAGCCGGTGCTGGTCGAATGCGAGGCCGTGTTGTCGGCAGTCACGCGGCTGCCCGGCATCGACGGCAAGGCGAAGATGAGCAAGTCGCTCGGCAACGCGATCACGCTCGGCGCGACGCCCGACGAGATCACGCAGGCCGTGAAGGACATGTACACGGACCCGAACCACCTGCGCGTCAGCGATCCCGGCCAGGTCGAGGGCAACGTCGTGTTCACGTTCCTCGATGCATTCGAACCCGACGTGCCGAAGGTCGACGAACTGAAGGCGCACTATCGCCGCGGCGGCCTCGGCGACAGCGTCGTGAAGCGCGTGCTGAACGAGCGGCTGCAGGCGCTGATCGAGCCGATCCGTGCGCGCCGCCGCGAATTCGAGGCGGACAAGGCCGAGGTGATGGCGATCCTGAAGCGCGGCACGCTGCATGCGCGCGAGGTGGCCGGCGCGACGCTCGCGGAAGTGAAAGGCGCGATGGGGCTCACGTATTTCGATTGAGCGGTGCGGGCGGCGGCGCTTGTACTCCAGCGCCGGACAGGACACGCCGCTGGTCGCGGCGTGCCGATGAGCGCGCCGATATCCGCGCCTTCCGCGTGTCACTTCATCTGCATGAGCTGCACGAGATTCCCGCATGTATCGTCGAGCACCGCGACCCGCACGGGCCCCGCGTCCATCGGCGCCAGCGTGAAGCGCACGCCGAGCGCGTCGAGCCGTGCGAACTCCGCGTCGAGATCGTCGACCTGGAACGACGCCGCCGGAATGCCGTCCTCGTAAAGCGCCTGACGGTAAGGCGCGACCGCGCGATGATGGCTCGGCTCGAGCATCAGCTCGGTGCCGTCGGGCTGGTCCTTCGACACGACCGTCAGCCAGCGGTACTCGCCCACCGGCACGTTATTCTTCAGCCGGAAGCCGAGGGTGTCGGTGTAAAACGCGAGCGCCTTGTCCTGATCGTCGACAAAGATGCTCGTCACGTAGATACGCATGAGATGTTCTCCTGATCGTGCGTGCCGCCGCGCGCCGCGCGGTGGCGCTTACGTGATCTGGTATGTCGACGCCGGCACGAACTCCTCCGGCATCGCGCGATCGCCGAGCTCCAGCACCGACCGTTCGATCGTGCGCGCCATCGCGTCGAGCGCCAGCGCGTTCGGTGCGAGGCCGAACGGCTCGGCCACCTCGTTCGCGATCGCTTCGAGCGCGATCAGCGTGTACGAAATGAATACGCAGATCAGCGGCGTAAAGAACTCCGTCGAATCGACGAGACCGAACGGCAGCAGCACACAATAAGCATAGACGGTGCGGTGCAGCAGCACGCTGTACGAAAACGGAATCGGCGTGGTGAGGATCCGCTCGCAGCCGCCCACCGCCCGGCCCAACTCGACCAGTTGCGCATCGAACATCCAGCACGTCGTGTCGCCGCCGGCCGCGCGGCCCAGCGCACGGACGATCCCGCCCCGCAGTTCATCGAGAATCGCGACGGGCTGGTAGCACTTGTGCGCGAACGCGGCGGCACGCTCGGCGCCGAGGATGCGTTGCAGGTCTTGCGCCGCATCGGTATGACGCAGCTGATGTTTCAGCGCATACGTGAACGCGATCAGCAGATCGGCGAGCCGATTGCGCTCCGCGTCGCCGACGCTGTCGGGCAGGTAGCGGTGCAATTGCGACGTGACGGTGCGCGCCGCGATCAGCAGGTTGCCCCACAGAAGCCGCGCCTCCTTGAAGCGCTCGAAGCTCGCGTTGTTGCGAAATGCGAGGAAGATCGCGAGCGCGAGCCCGAACAGCGTGAACGGCGCGGTGTTCAGCGGAATCTTCTCGCCGAAGATGCGCCCGTTCGTGAAGACCGCCAGCGTGCTGACGATCGCCATGAACACGAGTTGCGGAATGATCGACTGCAGCACGGAGCCGTTCCACACGAACAGCATCCTGAGCCAGTTTTGTCGTGGTCTGACGATCATGGTGTTGTCTCGACTGCCAAGGAAATACGTAATGCCAGCGCCGGCGCCCGATGTGCGGCGGCCCGCACGTGGCGGGCCGCTGTCGGATCGATACCGGACGCACCGCTCAGTGATAGCCGATGTCGCCCTCGCGCACCTTGCCGCGGAACACGCGGTACTGCAGCGCGTTGTACACGAGAATGACCGGCAGCACGATCACCGTGCCGACGAGCGCGAACAGCTGGCTCGAATGGCTCGACGATGCCTCCCAGATCGTCAGCGACGGCGGCACGATGTTCGGCCAGATGCTGATCACGAGCCCGGTGTAGCCGAGGAACACGAGCGCGAGCGTCAGCAGGAACGGCGTCGCCTCGTGCTGGCGCTTCACCGTGTGGAAGATGCCCCACACGCATGCGGCGACGAGGATCGGCACCGGCAGGAACCAGCCGAGGTAGCCGCTGCCGAACCAGCGGTGCGCGACCGCCGGCAGCCCGATCACGGTCCACAGGCTGACCACGCCCATCACGGCGAGCAGCACGCCCGCGAGCGGCTTCATCAGCACGCGCATCTTGCGCTGCAGTTCGCCGTCGACTTTCAGGATCAGCCAGCCGCAGCCGAGCGTCGCATAGGTGACGAGCACGCCGATCCCGCAGAACAGGCTGAACGGTGACAGCCAGTCGAACGGCCCGCCCGCGAACTGGTGGTTCACGATCCGGATGCCCTGCAGCAGCGAACCGAGCACGATCCCCTGGCAGAACGCGGCAAGCGCGGAACCGCCGATGAACGCGAGATCCCACAGGTGCTGCGTGCGGTTCGCCTTGGCGCGCAACTCGAACGCGGCGCCGCGGAAGATCAGCCCGACCACCATCAGGATCAGCGGCAGGTAGTTCGCCGGCAGCAGCGTCGAGTAGACGACCGGGAACGCGCCGTACAAGCCTGCGCCGCCGAGCACGAGAAAGGTCTCGTTGCCGTCCCACACCGGCGCGACGGTATCGAGCATCACCTGCCGCTCGGCCTTCGCATCGAAGAACGGAAACAGCAGGCCGATGCCGAGGTCGAAGCCGTCCAGCATCACGTAGATGAACACGCCGAGGCCGATGATCGCGGCCCACACGACAGGAAGATCGATTTGCATGGCTTACTCCGCTTCGGTGACGTTCAGCGGCGTGGACAGCGCGCTCTTGCGCAGCCCCGGATGCCGGTGCAGCTCGATATACCCGGCGTGTGCGGCCGGCCCGCGCTTCATCAGGTTCAACATGTAATAGATACCCGTTCCGAACACCAGGAAATACACGACCACGAAGATCAGCAGCGACACGCCGACCTGCTGCGCGCTGAGCGGCGCGACCGAATCGATGGTGCGCAGCACGCCGTACACGGTCCACGGCTGCCGCCCGACCTCGGTCGTGATCCAGCCGGCCAGCAGCGCGACGATCCCCGACGGCCCCATGCACACGACGAACCACTGGAACCAGCGCGTTTCATACAGGCGCCCGCCCTTGCGCAGCAGCAAGCCGAGCACCGCCGTGAGCAGCATCAGCATCCCGAGGCCGGCCATGATCCGGAAGGTCCAGAACACGATCGGCGAATACGGACGGTCCTGCGGGGGGAATTCCTTCAGCCCGCGAATCTCGCCGTCCCAGCTGTGCGTGAGGATCAGGCTGCCGAGGTGCGGCACCTGGATCGCATAGCGCGTCGTTTCGGCCTGCATGTCGGGCAGTCCGACGAGGTTCAGCGCGGTGCCGCCCTTCTCCGTTTCCCACAGCCCCTCGATCGCCGCGATCTTCGCCGGCTGGTATTCGCGCGTGTTGAGCCCGTGCGCATCGCCGACGACGATCTGGATCGGCGCGAGCAGCAGCAGCATCCACAGCGCCATCGAGAAGCTGCGCTTCACCGGCTCGTCGCGGCGCCCTTTCAGCAGGTGCCACGCGCCGCACGCGGCGACGATGAAGCCCGCGACGATGAACGCCGCGATCGTCATGTGCACGAGGCGATACGGGAACGACGGGTTGAAGATGATCTTGAACCAGTCGACCGGCACGACGAGGCCGTTCTCGATCTTGTAGCCCTGCGGCGTCTGCATGAAGCTGTTCGACGCGAGAATCCAGAACGTCGAGATCAGCGTGCCGACCGCGACCATCAGCGTCGCGAAGAAGTGCGCACGCGGGCTGACGCGCTGCCAGCCGAACAGCATCACGCCGAGGAAGCCGGCTTCGAGGAAGAAGGCCGTCAGGACTTCGTAAGTGAGCAGCGGGCCGGTGATGTTGCCCGCGACGCGCGAGAAGCCGGCCCAGTTCGTGCCGAACTCGTAGGCCATCACGACGCCGGAGACGACACCCATCCCGAAGCCGATCGCGAAGATCTTCGACCAGAACTGGAACATGGATTTATAGGCGGCGTCGCCGGTGACGAGATAGCGCCATTCCAGCACCGCCAGAAAGCTCGCCATGCCGATGCTGATCGCCGGAAACACGATGTGGAACGACACCGTGAACGCGAATTGCAATCGTGCGAGATGGAACGCATCGAAGATTTCCATGACCGTAATTTGCTCGTGGTTGTGAGGACGTCAGCTCGAAGCAGGAAATCGCGCGACGGCTTCGCGACGGCACGCGCCAACCTGGACGGATCGCGGTGCACGGCAACGAAGCGTGAATGACGATATCGCGTTTTGGACGATACTCGCAATCGCGCGAACGTGCGCTGAAACTGTGCTTTCCCCCGGTCGGAAGATGTGTGTACGGAAAACCCGTTTCGGGCCCGGGAGGCCGTCAGCTGTACTGCTTTGCGCACCGCGACGCTGTGCATCCGCGCCCCGGCCGAACGCCCGTACCATCGGCTCGAAGCCTGCCCGTGGCGAGCCGGCGCGACGCCGCGCACCGCCCTTCGCAGAATCCGTTTCCGTCGCCCGGCGCCCCGCGCCGGCCGATTCCCGATTCCCCCTGGAGAAAACCGCATGGAGCCCAGCGACCGCCCCGACGATCCGGCCGGCAGCCACGCGTGTCATGTGACGCGTCACCGTGCCGGCGACGCGCTGGGCGCCGTCGATCGCGTCGTCGACGAGACGCCGGTTGCACTCGTGTTCAACGGCATCGCGCACACGGTAATGATGGCGACGCCGATCGACCTCGACGCGTTCGGCCTCGGCTTCGCGCTGAGCGAAGGGATCGTCGAGCGCGCGTCCGACGTCTTCGACATCGAAACCGAATGCCGGCCCGACAGCGCCGAAGTGCGGCTCACCGTGTCGCAGCAGGCGTTCATGGCGCTGAAGGCGCACCGGCGCGCGCTGGCCGGCCGCACCGGCTGCGGCGTCTGCGGAATCGAAAGCATTGCGCAGCTCGACCTGCATCCGCCCCGCATCGCGGCCGCGGGTGCGGCGGCCGGCATCGGCGCCGACGCCGTCGCGCGCGCCGCCCGCGCGTTGCCGGCGCGGCAGCCGCTGATGCGCGCGACCGGCGGCATCCATGCGGCCGCCTGGTGCGAGCGCGACGGCACCGTGCTGGAAGTCTTCGAGGACGTCGGCCGCCACAATGCGCTCGACAAGCTGATCGGCCGGCTCGCGCGGCGCCGCGCCGACCTGCGCGCGGGCTTCGTGTTCCTGTCGAGCCGCGCGAGCTACGAGCTCGTGCGCAAGGCGGCACGCGTCGGCATCCCGATGATCGCGACGATCTCCGCGCCGACGTCGCTCGCAATCGACGTCGCCTGCGAAGCCGGCGTGCGGCTGCTCGGCTTCTGCCGCAACGACGGCTTCGTCGAATACGTGTCGCCCGACGCGCTCCCGTTACCCGAACCCACGCGTGCGCAACCGCATGCGCTCACCGCTCGATGAAACCCCTGACCGATTTCGATACCGCCCAACGGCATTTCGCCGACGCGTTCGCACCGCAGCGTACGGCCGTCTCCATTCCGGTCGCGCAAGCGGCCGGCCAGGTGCTCGCCACGCCGCTCGCCGCCGTGCTCGACCAGCCGCCCGCCGACCAGAGCGCGATGGACGGCTACGCGGTCCGGCACGCGGACCTCGCGCACGGCGAGCCGTTGCGCGTCGCGCAGCGCTGCTATGCGGGCGACGTGCCGTCGCCGCTGGCCCCGCGCACGGCCGCGCGGATCTTCACCGGCAGCCTGATTCCGCCCGGCGCCGACACCGTCGTGATGCAGGAGCACGCGCACGAGCAGGACGGCTGGGTCGCGTTCGACGCGCCGCAGCGCGCCGGATCGCATATCCGCCGCCGCGGCGAGGAAGTGCGCGCGGGCGACCTGCTGATGCCGGCCGGTGTGCGGCTCGGCGCGATGCACGTCGGCGTCGCCGCCGCGCAGGGTTGCGCGCACATCGATGTGCGGCCGCCGCTGCGGGTCGGCATCCTCACGACCGGCGACGAGCTCGTCCCGTGCGGCCAGCCGCGCGCGCCGCAGCAGATCTACAACAGCAACGCGCCGATGCTCGCCGCGCTGGTATCGGGAACCGGTGCCATCGTCGCCGCGAGCGAGCATGCCGCCGACACCGCGGCCGCCGTCGATCAGGCGCTGCGCACGATGGCCGCGCGCTGCGATCTGGTCGTCTGCGTCGGCGGCGCATCGGTCGGCGACAAGGACCTGCTGCGCCCCGCGCTGACCGCGCTCGGCGCGTCGTTCGTGGTCTCCGGGGTGCGGATGAAGCCCGGCAAGCCCGTCGCGCTCGCGCGGCTCGACGAACGGTCCGTCGTGCTGCTGCCCGGCAATCCGGGCGCCGCGATGACCGCGTTCGCGCTGTTCGTCGCGCCGCTGATCCGCCGCCTGCAGGGGCGCGACGACTGCGTGCCGGCCGTGCCGTCGCTGCCGATCGATATCGACGTCGAACCGGATGCGCAGCGCGAACGCTTCGTGCGCGTGCGCCGCACCATCGACGCCCACGGCGCACCCGTACTCGACACGCTGCGGCAGCAAGGCGCCGGCACGCTGCAATCGCTCGTGCAGGCGAGCGGGCTCGCGCGGCTGCCGGCCGGTCGACGCATCGCACGTGGCGACGCGGTGCCGTATTACGATTTCGCGCACTGGCTCGCGTGAGCATGAGCATGCGCGTGTTGCCCGCCTTTCATGCATGCAGGATCGCGAACTGTATTCCTGCATTTCGGGCGGGATTGTGCCTCTGCCGGAAAAGTCCGGCGGACTATCCTCACGATGAGGCTCGTCACGACCTATGCGCCGATACGTCGGCGCATACGCGGCCGCTCGGCGACGCCGTTTCGCTCACTTCATGCAGGCCGACGAACCGATCGTGAATGCCATCGTTTCCGCGCCGGCCGCCGCCGCATCCGGCGGCGCATCGCCCGGCGCCTTCTCCCGCCCGCTCGACACGCTCGCGCGGCCGCTGCGCGATCTGCGCCTGTCCGTCATCGACCAGTGCAATTTCCGCTGCGGCTACTGCATGCCGCGCGACAGCTTCGGGCCCGACTATGCGTTCATGCCGTCGTCCGAGCGGCTGTCATTCGCGCAACTCGAGAAGATCGCCCGCGCGTTCATCTCGCTCGGCGTCGAAAAGATCCGACTCACCGGCGGAGAGCCGCTGCTGCGCCGCAACCTCGAAGCGCTGATCGAACGGCTCGCGACCCTGACGACCATCGACGGCAAGCCCGTCGAAATCGCGCTGACGACCAACGGTTCGCTGCTCGCCGCCAAGGCACGCTCGCTGCGCGATGCGGGCCTGTCGCGCGTGACGGTGAGCCTCGACGCGATCGACGATGCCGTGTTCCGCCGGATGAGCGATGCCGACGTGCCCGTCGCGCGCGTGCTGGCCGGCATCGAGGCCGCGCAGGCGGCCGGGCTCGCGCCGGTGAAGGTCAACGCGGTGATCGAGCGCGGCGCGAACGACGACCAGATCCTGCCGCTCGTGCGTCACTTCCGGCATAGCGGCGTGGCCGTGCGCTTCATCGAATACATGGACGTCGGCGGCGCGAGCGCGTGGTCCGGCGACAAGGTCGTGCCGGCCACGCGGATGCGCGAGCTGATCGAAGCAAGCTACCCGCTCGTGCTCGTCGGCGAACCGGGGCACGACGCCACCGCGATCCGCTGCCGGCACATCGACGGCGCGGGCGAGGTCGGCTTCATCGCGAGCGTGTCGCATCCGTTCTGCGGCACGTGCTCGCGCGCCCGCGTGTCGGCCGACGGCCAGCTCTATACGTGCCTGTTCGCCACGCAGGGCACCGACCTGCGGCCGTGGCTCGATGACGGCGCATCGACCGGCCAGCTCGCCGACGCCGTGCGTGCCCGATGGATGCAGCGCGACGACCGCTATTCCGAGCGGCGGGCGACGCGTGCGGCGCGGCCGTCGGGCAAGACCTATCCGACCGTGCGCATGTCGCTCGTCGGCGGCTGACGGCTGCCGCGCGAAGCGGCGCGCACCGCTTACAGGAGAACCCCGTCATGACGAGTTTCACCGAATCCCGTGGCGCGCCACCCGACGATCCGTCGCGTGACGGCAGCCATCCCGAGCCATCCGCGCTGCACACCGAACCGCCGCCGGCGATTGCCGCCGGCTTCGAGGTGCGGGTGCAATACGCGGCGATCGACGCCGGCGTCGAGATCGCGCCGATCGTTCGCAATCCGAATGTCGGCGCGGTCGTGAATTTCCTCGGCGTCGTGCGCAACGAAGGCGACGTCGACGACGTGATCGCGCTCGAAGTCGAGCACTATCCGACGATGACCGAGCAGGCGCTCTGGAGCATCGTCGAGGAAGCCGGCGCGCGCTGGCAGCTCGAAGCGGTCAGGATCGTGCATCGCGTCGGGCGGATTCCGCTCGGCCACGCGGTCGTGATCGTCGTGGTCGCCGCCGCGCATCGCGCATCGGCGTTCGATGCGTGCGAGTTCATCATGGACTTCGTGAAAACGCACGCGCCATTCTGGAAGAAGGAGATCCGGCATGACGGCGTGTCCGGCTGGGTCGAGCCGAAGGCGCATGACGACCAGGCGATGCGGCGATGGGGATGAACGTGCCGGTCATGCCTTTTCCGCTGTCGCCGCTTCCTCCGATTTCGCCCGGGACATCGCCATGAAACTGACGATCAAATACTTTGCGAGCATTCGCGAACAACTGCATACCGACGAGGAAGTCGTCGAGATCGATGCGGATGAGGTCACCGTCGACGCGCTGCGCGGCACGCTCGCCGCACGCGACGCGCGTAGCGGAGAAGCGCTGCAAATGGATCGGCCGGTGCGGGTGGCCGTGAATCTCGAGATGGTGACGGGCGGTTTCGTCGTGCGGGAGGATAGCGAGGTGGCGTTCTTTCCGCCGGTGACGGGCGGGTGATCCGTTCGCATCGAGCAGCGATCGGCGATCGCCGCTCAATGCGAAACCGATGGCTAGTCGAGCCCGCGAAGGAAGTCCGGAACCGGATGATCGATCGAAGTGAGATAACCCGCCATCGCGCCGGCCACTTTCCGCACGGCCGGACGCGCGGTCATCCGTTCGCGCCACGCGAGCAGGTTCGGCGTCTCGGCCGTCATCGGCGCGCCCTTGCGCGCGCCGAACAACTGCGCCATATAGAACGCGATGTCCGCGTAGGAATAGGTTTCCGCCAGATATTCCCGGTCCGCCAGCACGCCTTCCATGCGTCGATAGTATTGCCGCGCTGCGTCGCGCGCGGCCTGCGCGTCGGGATGGTCCGGCGTCGCTTCGAGGCCCATCAGCCGGATGACGTGCGGAAAATAGATCTCGTCGCTGCAGTGCTCAAGCTGACGCGCAACGGCGCGCGCCTTCGGCTGCGCCGGCCATAACGCGGGATCGGGCTTCAGGTCCTCGAGATATTCGAAGATCTGCGTGGAATCGAAAATCTCCAGCTCGCCGTCGATCAGCACCGGCACCTGGCGCTTCGGGTTGATGCGCAGGACGTCAGGATGCTTCGGGTCGTAGCCGCGCTGCTGGCTGAACGGCGCCAGCACGCGCTCGAAGGCGATGCCCTTCTCGTGCGCCGCGATCTCGACCTTCGCGCCGAACATGCTCAGCGGACCGGTGATGATTTTCATCTGTCGCTCCTCCATGGGTTTTCACGTCGTGACGGTCACGGTGACGCTTCCTGCGGGTCGGCGCCATTCGTTCAGCGAGACGCCGGCGCGCGCCGCTCAGACTCGCCTCGGCGCGCCTGCCGAAGCGCCGCACATATTCGGTCGGACTCACGCTCTCCGTGTCCGGCGCAGTCACGCCGACGACGATTACGGGTTGCCGTCCAGGCTGCCGCTCGGGTCGAGCGGAACGTTATCACAACCTCCTCGTGCGCTACGCGGCGCCGGAAGACGCGCCCAAGATGAGTGACGGTGAGTTGACCGAAAGCTGCGACCTGCCGATGATCTGGATGTATTCGCCGATGCTCGACCGCCTTCGCCAGACCGACGGCGGCTGGCGAATCGCGGCGCTCTGCGTCGGCGGCTCGACGACGAATCGTCGACTGACGCCGCAGGACACCTCCGCCGCGGCGATGCGGCCATTCCTGCCCGCCGCATGAAGGCCCGCGCCGCTCGACATTCGCGCGATTCGCTCGGCGCCACGACCTCCCGTGGACATCAACCAGAGACCCGCTCATGGCAATCCGTCGTTATGGAGCACGAACAGGCAACTGCCGAAGGGCCGCCATTGCGCTGGCGGAAGCCGGTATCCCGTATTCCGTGAGCCAGATGGACCTGAAGGCAGGCGCGCACAAATCCGCTGCGTTTCGCGCGCTCAACCCACGCGGTCTCGTGCCGGTCATGGTCGAAGACGGCAACGCAGGCGCCGACCTCGTCCTCACCCAGTCGAACGCGATCATGCTCTATGCGGCGAGCCGATCCGGCGAGCGCCTCGCGCCCGATCAAGGGCGGGAAGCCGCGTTGTTCCTCGATCGCTGGTTCTATTTCATCACCGAAGTGATCGCACCGAACGGCAGTGCTTTCGCGCTCGCGCAGCAAGGCGACGAACCGGGCGCCCGATGGCTGGCCGGGCGCTCGCTCGATGCGCTCATTCACGCCGAGCGATTCCTGACCCACAGCCCGTATCTCGCCGGCGATACGTTCACGCTCGTGGACATCGCCGCCTATACGAGTGCCTTCGCCATGACCCAGGACCTCGACTGGTCCGCCTTGCCCCTGCTCCATGCGTGGTACGCGCGGATCGGCGCGCGGCCTGGCGTCGCCCAAGGCATGGCGGCGTTCTAGCCGCACACCGCTCCGGGCTCCGCGGCGGGCCGAAACGTTTCGACCATCGCCGCGCCGTTGCCGCCCCAAATTAAAGACTTGCACATAAGAGCATATGCTCCTACATTGACACATAGGAGCATATGCTCTTACTTTCATAGAGGAATTCAGTCATGAACGAAACATCGATTCTTGTCAGCGGCGCGACCGGCCGCACCGGCGGTGCCGCCATCGACGAACTGCTGCAGATGGGCAAGCGCGTGCGCGCCTATGTCCGCTCGGACGACGAACGCGCCGCCGCGCTGCGCGCACGCGGCGTCGACATCGCCGTCGGCGATTTCACCGACATCGATACGATCCGCGCCGCGATGGAAGGCGTGAGCGCGGCCTACTTCCTGCATCCGATCGCACCGGGCATCGTCGGGGCCGCGGCGTATTTCGCGCAGGCCGCGAAGGAAGCCGGCGTCGGCGCCATCGTCAACATGTCGCAAATTTCGGCACGACGCGAATCGACGAGCCACGCGGCCCAGGACCACTGGGTTTCCGAACGCGTGTTCGACTGGTCGGGCGTACCGACGACGCACCTGCGCCCCACCTTCTTCGCGGACTGGCTCGTCTATCCGCACTTCGCGAAGGAAATCCGGGCCACGAAGAAGATCGAGTTTCCTTTCGAGGACGGCCGCCACGCGCCGATCAGCACGGACGATCAGGGCCGGGTCATCGCTCATCTGCTGGCGAAGCCGGCCGGCCATGGAGGCCAGACCTACACGCTGCATGGCCCGGTGGAACTGAATCACACGGAAATCGCGGCGATGATGAGCGACGTGCTCGGCATCAAGATCGAATATGCTCCGGCTTCGATCGAGGCGTTCAAGCAAAAGATGGAGCAACTGTACAAGTTTCCTCCGTTCCTCGTGCAGCACCTCGTGGAAGTCGCCCAGCATTATCGTGAGGGCGTCTTCCAGGGTACCAACGATGTGGTCGAGAAAATCACGGGCACCCCGGCGCTGTCGGTGCCGGCCTTCATCGAGAAGTACCGCGGCGCTTTTGCGTGACATCGCGTGAATCCGGCAATTTGCCAACATCAAGGAGAAGAGAAATGCGGGCGAACGACCAACCCGTCGGGGTGGATCAATGCAATTGCTTTACGGTGAGGAAGGCCGCCCGTCAGATCTCGCGTCTTTACGATGCGCATCTCCAGCCGTCGGGCCTGCGTATCACGCAGTTCCTGATCCTCGCCACGTTGAACGAGCGCGAGCGCGCGTCGGTCAATGCGCTGGCCGAGCGCCTCGACATCGAGCGCACGGCGATGGGAAAAATGGTTGGCGTTCTGGAGCGGGACGGCTTCGTCACGATGCGACCGTCGCCGGAGGACGGTCGTATCCGCATCGTCGAGCTCACGCCTGAAGGCACGAAGCTCTTCGAGCGGGCGACACCGCTGTGGCGCGAAGCGCAGCATCAGTTCAGCGTACTGAACGGCGCGCAAAACGTGGAAGTATTGCGCCGCAGCCTCGCACAGATGCAAGTGGGGACCGATTCCGCGTCTGCCCCGGAATGAATACCTTCGGGGGTCGCGACGCGGTCGGCTTCCGCTCGACCGCCGCGCCGCGACCTGCAACGGGGAAGTCTTAAAATCCAACTCTTATATAAGACATAAGACATTTGACGCCTGACCGTATTGCGATTAGAATCCCCGTCGAAAGCAGTGAAGCAGTGTCCGGAACAGCAGCCTCGGCGTGCCTGGAAAGCCCTTCCCCTGAAACGCAATCTCAGCAGGTCCCCCCATGCTTGAAAACTTTCGTGCTCACGTGGCCGCCCGCGCCGCGCTCGGTATTCCCCCTCTGCCGCTGACGGCTCAGCAAACCGCCGAGCTGGTGGAACTGCTGGCGAACCCGCCCGCAGGCGAAGAGCAGACGCTAGTCGACCTGATCACGCACCGCGTCCCCGCCGGCGTCGACGAAGCCGCCCGCGTGAAGGCCGGCTTCCTGGCCGCCGTCGCGAAGGGCGAGACGGCCTGCCCGCTGATCTCGCGCGAGCGGGCGACCGAACTGCTCGGCACGATGCTCGGCGGCTACAACATCCAGCCGCTGATCGAGCTGCTGTCCGACGACGCCGTCGCGGCCGTCGCGGCCGACGCGCTGAAGAAAACCCTGCTGATGTTCGACCAGTTCCATGACGTGAAGGAACTCGCCGACAAGGGCAACGCCCACGCGAAGGCCGTGCTGCAGAGCTGGGCCGACGCCGAATGGTTCACGAGCCGTCCGGAAGTGCCGGAAAGCCTGACCATCACCGTGTTCAAGGTCACGGGCGAAACCAACACCGACGACCTGTCGCCGGCGCCGGACGCCACCACCCGCCCGGACATCCCGATGCACGCGCTCGCGATGCTGAAGAACGCCCGCCCCGGCATTACGCCGGAAGAAGACGGCAAGCGCGGCCCGGTCAAGTTCATCGAATCGCTGAAGGAAAAGGGTCACCTGGTCGCCTACGTCGGCGACGTGGTCGGCACCGGCTCCTCGCGCAAGTCGGCCACCAACTCGGTGCTGTGGTTCACCGGCGAAGACATCCCGTTCGTCCCGAACAAGCGCTTCGGCGGCGTGTGCCTCGGCGGCAAGATCGCCCCGATCTTCTACAACACGATGGAAGACGCCGGCGCGCTGCCGATCGAACTCGACGTGTCGCAGATGGAAATGGGCGACGTGGTCGAACTGCGCCCGTACGAAGGCAAGGCGCTGAAGGACGGCAACGT
This sequence comes from Burkholderia sp. Tr-862, assembly GCF_011753085.1. Lineage (NCBI taxonomy): Bacteria > Pseudomonadati > Pseudomonadota > Betaproteobacteria > Burkholderiales > Burkholderiaceae > Burkholderia > Burkholderia sp. Tr-862. The sequence continues at coordinate 14,151 of NZ_VWWG01000027.1, read as the reverse complement.
GATCGCCGAATTCCAGGTCAAGTCGGACGTGCTGTTCGACGAAGTGCGCGCCGGCGGCCGCATTCCGCTGATCATCGGCCGAGGCCTGACCGCGAAGGCGCGTGAAGCGCTGGGCCTCGCACCGTCGACGCTGTTCCGCCTGCCGCACCAGCCGGCCGACAGCGGCAAGGGCTTCTCGCTCGCGCAGAAGATGGTCGGCCGCGCATGCGGTTTGCCGGAAGGCCAGGGCGTGCGTCCGGGCACGTACTGCGAACCGAAGATGACCTCGGTCGGCTCGCAGGACACCACGGGCCCGATGACCCGCGACGAACTGAAGGATCTGGCGTGCCTCGGCTTCTCGGCCGACCTCGTGATGCAGTCGTTCTGCCACACCGCCGCCTATCCGAAGCCGGTGGACGTGAAGACGCACCAGACGCTGCCGAACTTCATCAGCACGCGTGGCGGCATCGCGCTGCGCCCGGGCGACGGCGTGATCCACTCGTGGCTGAACCGCATGCTGCTGCCCGACACCGTCGGCACCGGCGGCGACTCGCACACGCGCTTCCCGATCGGCATCAGCTTCCCGGCAGGCTCGGGCCTGGTCGCGTTCGCGGCCGCCACCGGCACGATGCCGCTGGACATGCCGGAATCGGTGCTGGTCCGCTTCAAGGGCAAGATGCAGCCGGGCGTCACGCTGCGTGACCTGGTCAACGCGATTCCGCTGTACGCGATCAAGCAGGGCATGCTGACGGTCGCCAAGCAAGGCAAGAAGAACATCTTCTCGGGCCGCATTCTCGAGATCGAAGGCCTGCCCGACCTGAAGGTCGAGCAAGCGTTCGAGCTGTCGGATGCGTCGGCCGAGCGTTCGGCGGCCGGTTGCTCGGTGCACCTGAACAAGGAACCGATCATCGAGTACCTGAACAGCAACATCACGCTGCTCAAGTGGATGATCGCGCAGGGCTATCAGGATCCGCGCAGCCTGCAGCGCCGTATCGCGGCGATGGAGCAGTGGCTGGCCGACCCGCAACTGCTGTCGCCGGATGCCGACGCCGAATACGCGGCCGTCATCGAGATCGACCTGGCCGACATCCACGAGCCGATCGTTGCGTGCCCGAACGACCCGGACGACGTGAAGACGCTGTCCGACGTCGCAGGCGCCACGATCGACGAAGTGTTCATCGGCTCGTGCATGACCAACATCGGTCACTTCCGTGCCGCGTCGAAGCTGCTGGAAGGCAAGCGCGACATCCCGGTCAAGCTGTGGGTCGCGCCGCCGACCAAGATGGACCAGAAGCAGTTGACGGAAGAAGGTCACTACGGCGTGTTCGGCACGGCCGGCGCGCGCACCGAAATGCCGGGCTGCTCGCTGTGCATGGGCAACCAGGCACAGGTGCGCGAAGGAGCGACTGTGATGTCGACGTCGACCCGCAACTTCCCGAACCGCCTGGGCAAGAACACGAACGTGTACCTCGGCTCGGCGGAACTGGCGGCGATCTGCTCGCGTCTGGGCCGGATCCCGACCAAGGAAGAGTACATGGCCGACATGGGCGTGCTCACCGCGGACGGCGACAAGATCTACAAGTACATGAACTTCGACCAGATCGAAGACTTCAAGGAAGTCGCCGACACCGTGCAGATCTAAGCATGCGGTCGAGCTGCGGCGGGTCGTACCCGCCGTAGCGACACGCAATGGCGCCGCGGGCTGCATGCCTGCGGCGCCATTTTTTTTTGGATGTCGCCGACGTCGCGCAGCGACCCGGCTCGCGCGTCAGGCCATCGTCCTCAGCCAGTCGAGCAGCGCCGACTGCGCGCTTCCGTCCTTTACCGGCTCCGGCGTCAGCAGGCAATAGTGCGAGCCGTCTTCGACGAAACCCATCGGCGCGACCAGGACCCCGCTTTTGAGGTCGTCGCGAACGAGGTGCCACGGGCCGATTGCGACACCCAGCCCTGCGACGGCCGCCTGAAGGCTGAAATAGAAATGGTCGAACATCTGCCCACGTCCGCTACCCGCCGGTTGATGCGCGGCGGCCGCCCATTCCTTCCATGCGTCCGGCCGCGTGCGCGTATGCAGTCGCGGCGCGCCCCGCTTCAACGCGTGGCCATCGCGACTGTCGGAAAACCACGTATCGACGCGATCCGGCCGGCACACCGGCCCCACCCTTTCGGTGAACAGGCGCTCGGCGTGATACCCCGCAGGCCACGCAAAGTCGTTGCGGCGGATCGCGATATCGATGCCGTGATCGAACGAGAACGGGCCGCCCGCCGCGGCGAGTTGGATATCGACGCGCGGATAGGTTGCCTGGAAGTCCGGCCAGCGCGGAATCAGCCAGCGCATCAGCAGCGTGGGTTCGCACGACAGCACCCAACGCTGCGCACGGGCCGCGTCGGTCCGTAACTCGTGCGCGGCCTGCCTCATCAGGTGCAGGCCGTCATGGACGGCCTGCGCGAGCTTGCGGCCCGCGTCGGTCAGGAACACGCGACGACTGCGCCGCTCGAACAACGCCACAGCCAGGTCGTCTTCGAGCAGACGCACCGCGCGACTGACCGCGCCGTGCGTCACGTGCAGTTCGTCGGCCGCACGGCTGAAATGCTCGTGGCGCGCCGCCGCTTCGAAGCAGCGCAGGGCCATCAGCGACGGCAGAGCAGCACGGACGTTCTGTGAGCCAAACTCACCATCCTGGTCAGAAATCATCGCTTTTCCCGGCGAATCGTGATCCCTAATATTGGCGCATCACGAAGAAAACCGAAAGGACGATGCAATGACGGAATGGATAGTCGTAGTCACCATCACTATGCTGGCCGTGATCAGCCCGGGGCCGGATTTCGCGATGGTCACGCGCAACAGCCTGATGCTGTCGCGCCGTTCGGGCTTGCTCACCGCATGGGGGATCGGACTCGGCGTGACGGTTCACGTCAGCTACACGCTGCTCGGCGTGGGCCTGCTGATCCGTCAATCGCTGTGGCTTTTCAATGCCGTCAAGCTCGTCGGCGCGATCTACCTGATCTATCTCGGCGCGAAGATGCTCGCGGCCAGGCCAGCCGATGGCCGGCCCGCGATGCATGTCGCACCGCTGTCCGATCTCGCGGCGCTGCGCACCGGCTTTCTGACCAACGCATTGAATCCGAAAACCACCGTGTTCATCGTCAGCCTGTTCATGCAGGCCGTCCGCCCGGACACGCCGTTGTACGTGCAGATCGGCTATGGCGTGTTCATCGCGCTGGCACATGCAGGCTGGTTCAGCCTGGTGGCGGTCTGTTTCTCCGCCGATGCCGTCCGCGATCGCTTGTTGTCGTTACGTCACTGGATCGATCGCACCTTCGGTGTCTTGCTCGTCGGCTTCGGGGTGATGCTGGCCGTCGCGCGCGGCAGTCGCTGAGCGACGAGCTGCCGACCCAACGTCAATCCGGCAACAGCGCCCCGCTCACCCGCCCCGGTATCGGATCGCGGCCGGCAATCATAGCGATGCGCTGCCCGGCCAGCACGAAGGGCACATGCATCCTCGCCACCAGCATCCCCGATGTGCGTGAGCGCACCGCCACGCGATGCTGCGCGCCGTCCGCTGCCGCATCGACGATTTCCGCGATCACCGCATCGGCGTCGACGTGCCCGCCCACGGGCACCTTCCAGCACACGATGCCGGTACGATCGGCCTTCACGTGATCAACCGCCTCCAGCGCGGCCACGGCCGGCGCGGCATGCGCAAGCGTCGCACTGCGATCGGCGACGATCGCCTCGGTTCGCAGGAACTCGATCAACCCGTCCGCATCGCCGCGAGCGAGCGCATCGGATACGTCGCGCTGCCCGCGCAGTTCGACGACCGCCGAAAAACCCGGCCCCGCTTCATCGTCGCGCCAACCCGGCACGCCGCGCTTGCGCAATTGCGCCCACGCATCGTGAAACGCCTGGTCGAACGTACCGCCACCCGCATGTTCCTCGAGCAGCAGTATCGGCGCATCCAGGCAGCGCGCCAACGCCGTCGCGCGCGCCTCGTGCGCCCAGTTGCCGTACACGTGCATCACCGCCGTCTTGTCGCAATGCAAGTCGAGCGCGATGTCGTGCGCGAATGCGCGATGCAGCAGGATCGCCTTCAGATAGTCGACCGGATCAGCGGCGCCAGCCGGCGGCGCCGATAACGCCGTCAGCCATGCCTTCGCGTCCCGCACGCTGCGCGGCACGTCGCCCGCCGCAATCCGCCGCGCGACCGCGGCCCGCATGTCCGGAAAGCGCCGATCGAAATTGCCGCTGCCCGCACAATCGAAACGCCCGGTCAGCGCGCCGCCGATGCACTGCTGCATGCCGATCGGATTGGCCCACGTCATGACGGCCACGCGCCCGCCCAGCATGCCGGTACGCTCGAGCGCGGCGAGCCGTTCAAGCAGATGCTGGATGACCAGCAGCCCCGGCACCTCCCCGGCGTGCAGCGCGGCCTGAACGTAGAGCGAGCGCGCGGCGCCCGCGGGGCCGAACGTGTATTCACGCAACGCGATGCGCATGCCCGGCGCCGTTCCCGGCAGCGGGATTTCCAGCTGTTCCATCCGGCACTCCTGTCGTCGGATCGATACGATACGTGTGGCCGATCTCAGAAATCGAGCAGCAGATGCCCGGCATCCCGTTCCGCGAGCGCGGTGTCGCCGGCGATCAGCGCCGCGCGCTGCCCGGGCCGCACCAGCTTCTGCAGTTGCCGCACGACCATCACACCGTCGATCGGGCTGACCACCGGCATGCGCGCGTTGATCCCGTCGCCGTCGAGACGCACGACTTCCGCGAACGTCTCGCCCGCGACGATGCGCTCGCCCGGTGCGCGCCGATAGGCGATCACGCCCGCACACGGACACCGCACATGGGCGGCACCCTGCAGCGGCAACACGGCAGGCACGACGTCCGGCCCCTCTTCGCCATCACCGGTTTCCGGCAGCGACAGGATTCCTTCGGCGTGCGCGAAGCGCAACAGGTTGCGCGCGTCGCGCCGCGCCAGCGCATCGTCGACGTCGGTCTGGCCGCGCAGCTCGATCGTCGCCGAGAAGCCGCCCTGCGCTTCGTCGAAGATGCCGGCCTGTTGCAGCGCGCCCCACGCGCTCGAATGCGTCTGGTCAAACGCGCCGCCGCCGGTGCCGTGCGGCTCCAGCATGACCACCGGCGCGCCGATCATCCGTGCAACCGTCTCGGCCCGCGTGCGCTGCAACGTCGATGCGTAGACGTGCGCGATCGCGTCGGTGTCGCAATGCAGGTCGAGAACGATGTCGTGATCGACCGCCAGTCTCGCCAACGCGAGCTTCATCGCGGCCGCCGGCGTCAGTTCGCTGCGCGCGCCGAGCAGCTCGCGGAACAACCGCTTCCAGTCCTGCCGCGTCATGTCGCGTGCCTCCGGCGCGTCGAGACGCTGCGCGACCGCGCGGTCCAGCAACGGGAAATTGCGATTGAAGTTCTCGCCGTTCTCGAAATCGAAGCGCCCGACGACCGGCCCGAACAGGCGCTGCGACAACCCGATCGGGTTCGCATACGGCACGACCGTGACGGCCCCGGCGATGCGTCCCGCGCGATCGAGCTCGTGCAATGCGTCGAGCAGGTGCTGGAGCACGAGCAGCCCCGGATGTTCGTCCGCGTGCAACCCGGCCTGCAGATACAGGTTGCGCCCGGCGTCGGGATTGCCGAAACGGTGTGCGCTCAGATGAAGCGCGACACCCGGTGCCGGCGACGGCAAAGGCAGTTCGATACGTTGATAGGTCACCTGCTGTCTCCTCGAACGGATTCCGGTGCGCAGTCACGAGAGGCCCGAACGCGCGCTTCGCGGCTCGCCGCCGACTGGCTTGATGCGCGTCGATGCCCTCGTCACACCGTCCAAATTAATTAGATTTTTAGTCTACTATGGACAATATGTTTCTGAAAGAAGATACTTGGCAGCACCGTCCGTCATAGACGACCTGTCCCGCTTTACGGTGCGCCGCAGCAGATTTCACGGCCCCGGCCGGCCACGGGCGACGGTCCTCCTTTCACCCTTATGGAGTTCGCATGAACCTCAAGCATCTGGTCGTCGCAGTCGCGTTGTCCACGGGCCTGTCCGGACTAGCGTTCGCGGATAACGCCGCAACGCTCAGGATCGGCATCGAAGCCGCGTATCCGCCGTTCGAAAGCAAGACCGCGTCCGGGCAGCTCCAGGGCTTCGACATCGACATCGGCAACGCCATTTGCGAGAAGATGAAGGTACGGTGCGTGTGGGTCGAGAACGTCTATGACGGCCTGTTGCCGGCGCTGCACGCACGCAAGTTCGACATGGTCAATTCGGCGATGAACATCACGCAGAAGCGCAAGCAGATCGTCGACTTCACGTCGCCGGTCTATGCGGTGCCGATGGTGTTCGTCGCCCGCAAGGACTCCGGATTGTTGCCGGATCCCGCGCGCCTGAAGGGCAAGCACATCGGCGTGCTGCAGGCATCCGCGCAGGAGGATTTTCTGAAGCGCAACTGGGAGCCGCGCGGCGTCACGATCACGCCGTATTCGGATCAGAATCTCGTCTACGCCGATCTCGCATCCGGGCGCCTCGATGCCGCCGTGCAGGAATCGCAAACCGCGCAGGAAGGTTTCCTCGACAAGCCTGAAGGCCGCGCGTTCGCGATCCTCGGCGAGCCGATCCGCGACCCCGCGACGCTCGGCGAAGGTGTCGGGATGGCGTTCCGCAAGCAGGACGCCGAACTGCGCGGCAAGGTGTCCGCCGCACTCGACGCATTGAAGAAGGACGGTACGCTGAGCCGCCTGTCGGTCCACTATTTCAAGCGCGACATCATCGTCAGGTAGCCCGCGATCGCGACGAGCCTGCCCGTTTCAATCTGTACGCGGCCGCCTGCCGCGCCACCCCAACCGAGAAAGGAACGACCATGAAGATCAAGGAATTCGGCGTCGAACGCTGGATGGATCTGTACGAGAACCGCTGTACGTACAACCTCGCGGAAACGTGCGTCGAATCGCTGACCGTCGATCAGCTGCTGACGATGACCGGCAGGCAGGACACGCTGCTCGACGAGCTGCGGCCGATGAAGCTCACGTATGGCGCGATCGAAGGCACGCCGCGCCTGCGCGAAGCGATCGCGTCGACCTACGCGCGCCAGTCGGCCGCCAATGTGATCGTCACGCACGGCGCGATCGGCGGCAACGCGCTCATCTATGAAACGCTGGTCGAGCCAGGCGATACGGTCGTGTCGGTGTTGCCAACCTACCAGCAGCACTACTCGATTCCGGAAAGCTACGGCGCGAACGTGAAGGTGCTGAAGCTGCGCGAGGAAAACGGGTTCCTGCCCGATCTCGACGCACTCGCGTCCCTCGTCGACGACAAGACGCGCCTGATCGCGATCAACAACCCGAACAACCCGACCGGCTCGCTGATGGACGAAGCGCTGCTCGGCAAGATCGTCGAGATCGCGAAACGCTGCGGCGCGTACGTACTGTGCGACGAGGTCTATCGCGGCACCGACCAGGCCGGCAGCGGCTACAGCGCATCGATCGCCGACCTGTACGAACGCGGGATCAGCACGGCGAGCATGTCGAAGACGTACTCGCTCGCCGGGCTGCGTCTCGGCTGGATCGCCGGGCCGGTCGAGCTGATCCACGCGGTGAGCGTCCATCGCGACTACAACACGATCAGCGTCGGGATGATCGACGACTACCTCGCGACGCTCGCGCTCGAGCACCGCGACGTGATCCTGAAGCGCAGTCACGACATCGTGCGCACCAACCTCGCGATTCTCGAAGCATGGGTCGAACGCGAGCCGGCGATTTCCTGGGTCAAGCCGAAGTCCGGCACGACGGCGCTGCTCAAGTATGCGTTCGACATGCCGTCGCGCGCGTTCTGCACGGAGCTGATCGAGGCAACCGGCGTGATGTTCACGCCGGGCAGCGCACTCGACATGGAAGGCTATGTGCGGATCGGTTATGCCAACAACCGGACCGTGCTCGAGCAAGGGCTCGCGCGCGTGTCGGAGTATTTACGCGCGAAGGCCGGCTGAGCGCGGCACACCGGCATCGGACAGGCCGGTGCGTGCGACGCGCACCGGCCTTCGCTTCACGACTGCATGCAGGATGCCGCGAGCTTCCCGACGGCGATCACCGCCTGTTCGATTTCCGGCGACCATGGGCTGCTGTAGTTCAGCCGGATGAAGTTCCGGTAGTTGTCCGTGATCGAGAACATGTAGCCGGGGCCGATCGTGATGCCCTGCTCCAGCGCGAGCTGGTACAGGCGCATCGCGTCCACCTGTGCCGGCAGCTCGACCCACAGCACGTATCCGCCCGCCGGGCTCGAGATGCGCGTGCCTTCCGGGAAGAACCTCGACACCATCGCGCGCATCAGGTTCGCCTGCTGCGCATAGGCCTTGCGAATCCGCCGCAGGTGATGCTCGTAGCCGTCGCGTTCGAGAAACTCGGCGATCGCGAGCTGCGGCAGCGACGGCGTCGCCAGCGTGTTCAGAAACTTCAGCTTCTCGACCTGATCCCGATAGCGCCCCGGCAACGCCCAGCCGATCCGGTAGGCGGCCGTCAGGCTCTTCGAGAACGATGAACAGTGCAGCACGATCCCGGTGCGGTCATAGGACTTCAGCGCGCTCGGATGCGACTCGCCGAAATACAGTTCGTTGTACACGCCGTTCTCGATGATCGGCATGTCGGCTTTCGTTGCGTATTCAACCAGTTCGCGCTTGCGCTCGTCGGGCATCTGGAAGCCGAGCGGGTTCTGGAAGTTCGGCATCACCATGCACGCGGCGATCGGCTGCGACTTTGCGATCGTCGCCAGCGCCGCGATGTCGATTCCGTATTCCGGGTGCGTCGCGACCTCGATCGCCTTCATCCCCATCCGCTCGATCGCGTGCAGCATCGCGTAGAACGTCGGCGACTCCACCGCGATCGTGTCACCGGGTTTCGCAACCGCCTGCAGGCACAGATTGATCGCCTCCGTCGCGCCGACCGTCACGATGATCTCGTTCGGATCGACCGACATCCCGTTTTCCAGATAGCGTCGCGCGATCTGCCGGATCAGGCGCGGATGACCCGGCGGCAGGCCGTCCGTCACGCCCCACAGCGACTTGTCGCGGCCGGCTGCATACGCATAGCGGTTCAGCTTCTCGAACGGAAACAGGCTCGGATCCGGATACGGCGAGCCGAGCGGCACGGCGTCGTCGGTGCCGATCGAGCGCAGCGTCGACAGCACGAGCCGGCTCATGTCGACGGACGACGAGATCGCGATCGGCTTCGACGGCCGCAGCTCACGCACCGGCGCGTGGTTGTCGTCGCGGCGCAGGTTCACGAAGTAACCCGACTGCGGGCGGCTTTCCAGCAGCCCGCGGCTTTCGAGCAGCAGGTACGCGTGCAGCACGGTCGTGATGCTGATCCGGTGCTGCTGGCTCGCCTGCCGCACCGACGGAATCCGGTCGCCGTGCCGGTACACGCCCTGGCGGATCAGACGCTCGATGTCGTCTGCGAGTTTTTCGTAGAGCTTCATCGCGTGCTCCCCGCCGGCCTGCGCATACGTGCCGCCGCCCCGTGCGCGTCCGATACGCGCGTGTTCTGCCCGCCGACCGGGCTGCCGTTCTGCCTGATTGCTCCCTCCGGTTTTGCCTTTTCCATCGCAGTGGCTCGCTTTTTAAGATGCGCCGGAGGATTCCGTTACAACGGGATCCGCGGCACTGTGCACTTGATGGACGAATGTTAAGAGAAGAACAGTTGGCGGCGGGTACACACATCGATCACGCGAACAAGAGTACAGTTCGGCGCACATCGCGCATGGCGGGACAACTGTACATCTTATGAAATGGCCGAACGGCCGGCGGGCTTGCGCGGCGCGGTTGGATCGCCCGGCACGCCCGCCGTGCGGGCCTTTGTCGACTACCGCAATTGGGGTGCAATACTGTGCGCCCGCACGGTTTTTCATTGCCGGAGCCAGACCATGCAATACAGATCGAACAGGCAGTCGGGCCGGGCGACGCAATCCGCGCCGCCCGGCAAGGACGGAAATGGCGTCAGAACACCACAACCGACCGGGAAAGCGCATGACTGATCACGCCCTCGTTGCGCTGCTAGTCGCACGGCTGACCGGCACGGCCGACCATCGCCGCTTCACCGGCACGCCGATCGATCTGTCGGCGCTCGATGCGCGTGCGCTCGGCGCGGTCTGGCCGGCATTGCGCCGCGTCGAGCACGAGATCCTGCAGCGCGACCACGCGTACGACGACCCGCGCGCCGAATTCGCGCGCTGGCTGCGCCAGCAGATCGATGCGCTCGGCCTCGCGCCGCGCGTAGACGCTGAGGCGGCGCTCGAGCTGTTCCGCGACATTCCGGCCGGCGGATGGAAGCATGCGCTGGAGGATCTGCCCTGCCTGGACGCACTGCCGTCGCCCGCGCTGCAGGCCGAACTCGCCCGCATCGCCGCCGAACCGGAGGAAGGCGGAATGCGGGCGGCGTCCGCGTATGGCGCGTATGCGCTCGACTGGTTCGCCGGCCGCCGCGACTTCTCGGCGCGACGCGATGCGTATGCGCAAGCGCTGGCGGACTCGCCGTTTCGCGTGCGCGAACTCGACGTGCTGCCCGAGCTCGGCGCGGCCGCACTGCTCGCGCTGGCCGCGACGAACGACGGCTATTTCGCGCCGAAGCGGCTGTGGATCGACTTCAGCGATCCGGCGGTCACGCTCGCGGAAGACGTCGCGTATGTCGCATTCGCGCGCGACGCGCTGACCCAGGCCGCGCGGCAGGTCGCGGCGCTTCATGCCGGCACCGTGCCGTACGAAGCCGACCGCGCGTTCACGACCGACGACGCGCAGGTCGTCGCGCGCGCCGCGCGCGTGGCCGCCTATCGCGACGAAGCCTGGCTGCGCCCGCTGATCGGGCCGCTGCTGACGGGCGTGTGCGTCGCGCCGACCGCCGCGAAGACCGCGCCGTCGCAGTCGCTCGCGATCGCACTCGGCCACGCGGTCGAGACGATCCCGACGCCCGAGAGCGTGCGCGCGCTGCGCGACGCGCTGGCCGTCGTGCGTCATGCGGGCGTGCAGAAGAAGCTCGCGCGCAACCTGAAACCGGCCGAACGCGCGCTCGGCGAGCGGCCGCACACCGCGCTGCGGATGACGCTCGACGCGAAGCCCGACAAGAAGCAGCTCGCGATGCTTGCCACTTGCATGGAAGCCGGCTTCTGGCAGCCGATGTCGCTCGGCCACGCCGAATGGCGCGAGCGGCTCGTCGATGCGCCAGCCGGCGCCGCGTTCTCCGCGCGAATGATCTGGCAGGCACGCGGCCGCGATGGCGCGACGCAGTCGTTCATGCCTGAGATCGCGAAGGGCAAGGTCGTGCCGCGCGACGCGGCCGGCCGCGCATGCGACATTGCGGGCGACAGCGACATCCGGCTCTGGCACCCGCTGCTGGCCGACGCGGACGAGCGGCTCGCGTGGCAGCGCGCGATCGTCGGCCGTTCGCTGCGGCAACCGGTCCGGCAGGCCTTCCGCGAGTATTACGTGCCGGCAGATGACGACGCGTCGGCCAGCGATTGCGCGATGTTCGAAGGTCACGTGCTGTCGAGCCGGCCGCTGCTCGGCGTCGCGCGCCGCGAAGGCTGGTCGATCCGCGCGTACGACGACGGGCTCGTCCGCGAATTCGGCGACGTGCGCGCCACCTTCCTCGTCGACGCGCGGCTCTATCCCGGTTCGGAAAGCCACGGCACGTCGCGCCGGCTGTACGTCGAGCGCCGGCACGAACGGCACTGGGCGCCCGTGCCGATCGGCGAGATCGACCGCGTCGTCTTCTCCGAAATTGCGCGCGCGGTCGACCTGCTCGTCAGCGTGGCCGCGTTCGCGCTCGACGACGACGCAACGCGCGCGGCCGCCGCGACACTCGCGACGGACCCGGTCCGCCAGCACGCGCTCGACACGGAACGCCGGCACCGCCTGAACCGGTTGTCGGATCTTCCATTGAACGTGATGGCGCGCCATCGCCGGCACGTGCTGTCACTCGTGTTCGCCGAACCGGTTGCGCAAGGGAGGATCGCGATCGACGAACGCCACGTGCGCGTCGGCGCGTGGGCGGTGCATTGCGCGACCGGACGCGTGACGCGCGACGGCGAGCCCGTCGAGCCCGCGATCGAGCCGCCGCCGTCGCCGCTGCGCGCGGTGCCGTGGCTGCCTTACGACGAAGCGCTGCTGCAGCGGATCGTCGACGTCGTCGCGGGGTTGCTCGACTGAGTGGGTGCCGTCAGATCGAGCCGAACAGCGCGCGCGGCCGGTCCTTCAGCGTGCCGGACAGGATCCGCAGCCCGTTGACGAGTTCGTCTCGCGTGGCCGGGCACGCGAGGTTGATGCGCACGCCGTGCTCGAGTTCCGCGCGATCGACCGCGAACGTCGACGACGGCATCACGATCACGCCGCGCGCCTTCGCGTTCGCGGCGAAGTCGTCGGCGCGCCACGGCGGCGGCAGCCGCAGCCACACGAACATGCAGGCGGGGTCGGACTTCAGTTGCCCGGCCGGCAGCAGCTCCCGCGCGAGATCGACGCGCGCGCGGATCTCCGCGAGTTGCGCGGCCATGATCCGCTCGGCGGTACCGTCCTCGATCCACACCGTGGCGATCAGCATCGACGTGGGCGCCGGCATCCATGCGGTGGTGCGCACCGCTTCCGCGCACAGCGCGACGCTGTCGCGCGGGCAGCTCAGATAGCCGAGGCGCAGCCCCGGCGCGAGAATCTTCGACGTCGCGCCGATATGAAACGTCAGCTCGGGGCACAGCCCCGCGATCGCCGGCAGCCGGTCGCGCACGAGCGGCCCGTATACGTCGTCTTCGATGATCGTCACGTGATGGCGCCGCGCGATATCGACGAGCGCCATCCGGCGCGCGAGGCTCATCGTCGTCACGGTCGGGTTCTGCAGGTTCGGCACGACGAAGATCGCCTTGACGGGCATGCGTTGGCAGATCCGTTCGATCTCGTCGGGCAGCAGGCCGTCGTCGTCGGCCGGCGCGCTGACGATCTCGAACTGGAACACCGGCGCGAGCGCCTTCAGGCCGTAATACGTGAGGCGGTCGGCGACGATCACGCCCTCGGTGCCGATCAGGCTGTTCAGCACCGCATAGAGCCCGTGCTGCGCACCGCTCGTGACGACCACCTGGTCGCGCGACGGCGCGAAGCCCGGTGCGGCGAGCCACTGCGCGCCGGCCGCGCGTGCCCAGTCGGGCCCCTGCGGCGGCTGGTATTCCTGCAGCGATGCGAAACGCGGATCGTCCGGCAGCTCACCGAACGTCCGTGCGAGGTTCGCGAGGAACTCGCCCGTCGCCGGACGGTTCACCGTCAGGTCGATCACGCCGTTGCCCGCCGCGAGCGACGCCCGGGCCGGCTCGATGCTCGGCATCGCGCCGCCGGTGACGAGCGAGCCGCGCCGCTTGCTGCCGATCACGAGGCCACGCAGCTGCAACTCCTTGTACGCACGCGACACGGTCGACACGTTGATGCCGAGCTCGGTCGCGAGCTGGCGCTGCGGCGGCAGACGGCTACCCGGCGGGTACATGCCGTTGCGGATTTCCGCCTCGATCGAGCTCGATACCTCGACATAGGTCGGCCGCTTCGCCTGCGCCGGCGCGCCGTCGTCTCGCTCTCCGGAAATTTTGTTTGCTGCCATGTATCGCCCGTGCCCACACAAAAAACGTTTGTCTGCCGTTTAAACCTGTCCGGCGATTGTATCCGACATCCCCTTCCGATCAAACATCTGCCGAAAAGGCTGGCGAATCAGCGGGTTGGAATCGGGTAAACGCTAGCGCCACACAATCGATTTTTGATTGCACACAAAAAATTACTGTGTGATTCTTAATCCCATCTTTGTGTGAACCAGGTGTGCCGGAGGAGAGGCGTCATGGCGAACATCGCCATCGTGGGTGCAGGTTTCATCGGGCTCGGCGCGGCGGCATGGCTGCAGCGCGACGGGCATCGCGTCACGCTGTTCGATCCGGCCGGGGTCGGCCACGGCGCATCGTTCGGCAACGCCGCGACGTTCGCGCCGTATGGCTGCGTGCCCGTCAACGGCCCGTCCGTGTTCCGCGACATGCCGCACTTCCTGTTCGCCGCCGACAGCCCGCTGCGCATCCGCTGGCCCTACCTGCTGCGCGGCGCGCCGTGGCTCGCGCGATTCCTCGCCGCGTCGACGCCCGCGCGTCACGCACGCAGCGC
>NZ_VWWG01000292.1:0-234 GCF_011753085.1 Burkholderia sp. Tr-862 | reverse complement strand
GGGTAGTGAATAGAGTTAGTAGAGTGGGATAGGGGAGAGGGAAAGGGAAGGATAGAAAGCGTGGAGGTAGCAAGGTTGAAGTCAAATGAGATGTGAAGATGTAGGTGGAAGGGTTAGGGAGAGAGAGTAGAAGAGTGGGAGGACAAGGAGGAGAAGGTGGAGGGGTGCAGTGGGTAATAGATGGGGTTATGGGGGGATCGTGTGTCAAGATGGATTACTGTGTTTTTTTTTTTA
>NZ_VWWG01000291.1:0-3851 GCF_011753085.1 Burkholderia sp. Tr-862 | reverse complement strand
ACGGCCGACAGACACCGGCACGACTTACCAGGGCTATGTCGAAGGCGAATTCGTGTACTTGTCGTCATCGCAAGCGGGCACGCTGACCCAACTGTCGGTCGAACGCGGCCAGGCCGTCGCGGCCGGTACGCCGGTGTTCGCGCTCGAAGCCGTCAGCGAAACGGCCGCGCTGCAGCAGGCGCAGCATCAGCTCGCGGCCGCACGCGCGCAGCTTGCCGACCTGCAGACCGGCAAGCGCCCGCCGGAAGTCGCGGTCACGCGTGCCCAGCTCGCGCAGGCCACCGCACAAGCCGCGCGGGCCGCCGCGCAACTTGCGCGCGACGAACGCCAGTACGCGGCCGGCGGCCTGTCGAAGCAGCAGCTCGACGATACGCGCACGTCCGCGCAGACCACCGCCGCGCAGATGCGCGAGTTGCAGAACCAGGTCGATGTCGCGCGTTTGCCGGGCCGCGCGCAGCAGGTCGCCGCGCAGGCCGCGCAGGTCGACGCCGCGCAGGCCGCCGTGGCCGAAGCGCAATGGAAGCTCGACCAGAAGCGCATCGCCGCGCCCGCCGATGGGCGCGTGTACGACACGCTGTACCGCGTCGGCGAATGGGTGCAAGCCGGCAATCCGGTCGTGCAGATGCTGCCGCCGCAGAACCTGAAGGTGCGCTTCTTCGTGCCGGAGGCGGCCATCGCGTCGCTCGCCCCGGGGCGCACGATCGCGATCCACTGCGACGGCTGCGCGGCCGAGGTGCCCGCACGCATCACCTACGTGTCGAGCGCGGCCGAGTACACGCCGCCGGTGATCTACAGCAACGAGAGCCGGAGCAAGCTCGTGTTCATGATCGAGGCGCGCCCGGCGCCCGCCGACGCGCCGAAGCTGCATCCGGGCCAGCCCGTCGCCGTGAGGGTGCGTTGAACGCGCCGGCCGCTCCGTATGCGATCGACGTCGACCGCCTGAACAAGCGGTTCGGCGACAAGCACGTCGTGAAGGACGTATCGCTGCGCGTCGCGCGCGGCGAAATCTTCGGCTTTCTCGGGCCGAACGGCAGCGGCAAGACCACGTCGATCCGGATGATGTGCGGCCTGCTCACGCCCGACTCGGGCAGCGGCACCTGCCTCGGCTACGACATCGTGCGCGACAGCGCGCAGATCAAGCGGCGCGTCGGCTACATGACGCAGCGCTTCTCGTACTGGGAAGACCTGTCGATCCGCGAGAACCTCGATTTCGTCGCGCGCGTGTACGGGATGCCCGATCGCCACGCAACCGTCGCGCGCGCGCTCGACGGGCTCGGTCTCGCGAGCCGTGCGGATCAGCTCACGGGCGCGCTGTCCGGCGGCTGGAAACAGCGCCTCGCGCTCGCCGCGTGCATGCTGCACGAGCCGGAGCTGCTGCTGCTCGATGAACCGACCGCCGGCGTCGACCCGGCCGCGCGCCGCGACTTCTGGGAAGAGCTGCACCGGCTGGCCGCGCAAGGGATCTCGGTGCTCGTCAGCACGCACTACATGGACGAGGCCGAGCGCTGCCACAAGCTCGCGTATATCGCATCCGGTGAACTGCTTGCACAGGGCACGTCGGCGGAGATCGTCGCGTCGCAGCACCTGTCGACCCGCACGATCACGGGCGGGCACCTGGCCGAACTGTCCGCGCAACTGCGCACGATGCCTGGGGTCGATCAAACCGTCGTGTTCGGCTCCGCGCTGCACGTGAGCGGCCGCGATCGCGCGCTGCTCGACGCAACGCTCGCGCAGGTGGCGGCCCAGGCCGGCGCGCGCACGGACGGTCGCGCAGCGCTGCAGATCGCGCCGATCGACACCGGGCTCGAAGATGTCTTCATCTACATGATGGGCCGTGCCTCCAGGCCGCCCGGCGGAGCGTCGTCATGAACGCGTGGGCGGGCCTGCGCGAATCGTTCTCGATCGCGCGCTGGTGGAGCATCGTGCTGAAGGAATTCCTGCAGCTGCGCCGCGATCGCGTCACGTTCGCGATGATCGTCGGCGTGCCCATCATCCAGCTCGCGCTGTTCGGCTTCGCGATCAACACCGATCCGAAGCACCTGCCGACCGCGGTGATCGTCGCCGATTCGAGCCCCTTCGCACGCAGCTTCATCGCCGCGATGCGCAACTCCGCGTACTTCGACATCGTCGCGACGCTGCCCGACGAAGCGGCCGGCCGGCAGGCGCTCGCGCGCGGCGACGTGCAGTTCGTGCTCAGCGTGCCGGCCGATTTCTCGAAGCGGCTGCTGCGCGGCGAACATCCGTCGCTGCTCGTCGAGGCGGACGCGACCGATCCCGTCGCGACCGCGTCGGCGATCGGCGCACTGACGGGTCTCGTGCAGCCCGTCGCGGACAAGGACCTGACGGGCCCGCTCGCGCGCCTGAACGGCCGCCCGGCCGCGTTCGACGTCGTGCTACATCGCCTGTACAACCCCGAAGGCATCACGCAGTACAACGTCGTGCCGGGCCTGATGGGCGTGATCCTGACGATGACGATGGTGATGATGACCGGCCTCGCGATCACCCGCGAACGCGAGCGCGGCACGATGGAAAACCTGCTCGCGACACCCGTGCGGCCGCTTGAGGTGATGACGGGCAAGATCGTCCCGTACGTGTTCATCGGGCTGATCCAGGTGTCGATCATTCTCGCGGCCGCGCGGTACGTGTTCGAGGTGCCGTTCGTCGGCGGCGTGTTCGCGATCTACCTGTCCGCGCTGCTCTTCATCGCCGCGAACCTCACAGTCGGCATCACGCTGTCGTCGCTCGCGCAGAACCAGTTGCAGGCGATGCAGCTCGCGGTGTTCTACTTCCTGCCGAACATCCTGCTGTCGGGCTTCATGTTCCCGTTCGCCGGGATGCCGAAGTGGGCGCAGTTCATCGGCAACCTGCTGCCGCTCACCTACTTCAACCGCCTCGTGCGCGGCATCCTCCTGAAAGGCAACGCCTGGGCCGACCTGTGGCCGTCCGTGTGGCCCGTCGCGCTGTTCACCCTCGTCGTGATGAGCGTCGCGCTGCGCTTCTACCGGCGCACGCTCGATTAGGGGCCGCTCGATGAAACCGGCTTCGCGTCGCATATCCCACGCTGCCCACGCCGCCCGCGGCGGCGCGCTGGCCGCCGTTGCGCTGCTCGCCGGATGTGCGGTCGGGCCGGATTTCCGCGCGCCGGAGCCGCCGGCCACGCAGCAGTACACGCGCGATGCAGCGCCCGCGACCACGGCGGCCGCCGGCGGCCCGGCCGGCGACGCGCAGACGTTCGCGTCGTCCGCGCACACGCTGCAACGCTGGTGGACGCAGTTCGGCTCCGAACCGCTCGACCGCCTCGTCGACACCGCATGGCGCAACAGCCCGACGCTCGCCGAGGCCCGCGCGCGGCTCGACGAAGCGCGGCAGAACCATGCGGCCCAAGCCGGCGCGACGATGCTGCCGCGCGTCGACGCGAACCTGTCCGCCACGCGCGAGAAGGTCGACGTCGCCGCGTTCGGGCTGCCCGCCAACATGCCGAATCCCGGGCCGTTCACGCTGTATGACGCGTCGGTGAGCGTGTCGTACGCACTCGACGTGTTCGGCGGCAACCGGCGCGCGCTCGAAGCGCTGCGTGCCCAGGTCGACTATCAGGCGTATACGCTCGACGCCGCGCGCCTGACGCTCGCGGGCAACGTCGTCGCGACCGCGATCCTGCGCGCGTCGCTCGCGCAGCAAGTCGCGCTTACGCGGCAGCTCGTCGACGCGCAAGCGCGGCAGTTGCGCATCGTCGAAGCGCGCTTTGCGTCGGGGGGCGTGTCGCGGGCCGACGTGCATGCCCAGCGCGCGCTGCTCGCGCAAACGCAGGCCTCCCTGCCGCCGCTCGCCGCGCGCCACCGCTCGGAAGAGCG
>NZ_VWWG01000290.1:0-4178 GCF_011753085.1 Burkholderia sp. Tr-862 | reverse complement strand
CCGGACGCTCTTCCGATCTCAGATGTGCCCAGCGGCGTGCCCAGTCGTCCCACTGCGCGGCGTCGAAACCGGTCGCCGCCGGCGATGCGGCGGTGAGCCGCGCGGGCGGACAATCCCACAACCGTGCGGCCGCTTCCTCGACGTCGCGTCGTTCGCGAGCGTGATCGCATCGGCGCCCCGGTAGTGCAGGCGGCCGTCGGCGATCTGCGTGATCCTCGATTCGAGCACGGGCACGCCCCAGTCGAGCGAGCGTTCGGCGACGCCGCCCGCACGTTTTGCATCGGCGCGACGGCGCGCGAGCAGGCGCCCCTCGTCGGCGTCGTAGCGGCGGCGCTTGCTCGCGCCGTCGGGCAGCGAGCGCAGCAGGCCGCGGCTCACATACGCATAAAGGGTGCTCACGCTGACACCGAGAATGCCGGCGGCTTCCGGCGCGCTGAGGGACGTCATGCGGATCGCTCCTGTCGGGGCGCATGAAACGCAGCCCGGCTACAACTATTCGTTATGCATTGATTCGCGCAATCAAGATTGATCGCGCCCGTCGCGAATTCTAGACTCGATTCAGTCTCCTCAACGGCGCGCTTTCACCATGACCCCCGAACTCGCATTGACCCGTTTGTGGCAACTCGCGCACGGCGCGCCTGACGCGCTGGCCCGCGCGGCCGTGACGGGGCAGGACCCGACGCTGCCGTCGACGTTCCACGTCGGCACGCTGGCCGCGGCGACGATCGCGGCAGCCGGGCTCGCCGCGGCCGAATGTCACCGGCTGCGCACGGGTGTCGCGCAGCGCGTCGACGTGTCGATGCGCGACGCGCTCGTCGCGTTCCGCAGCGAACGCTACCTGCGCGTGGACGATGGCCCGCCGCCGGAGCCGCGTCATCCGGTGACGGGCTTCTACGACACGCGCGACGGACGCTGGATCCAGCTGCATGCGAACTTTCCGCATCACCTGCACGGGATTCTCGACGTGCTCGGCTGCGGCCCGCGGCGCGACAACGTTGCCGCGGCGATCCGCACATGGGACGGCACGGCGCTCGATACCGCGCTGGCCGAGGCCGGCCTGTGCGCGGCATTGATCAGAACCCCTGACGAATGGGCTTCGCACGACCAGGCGCGCGCGCTCGCGTCGCTGCCGCTGTTCGAGATCGAGCGGATCGGCGATGCGCCCGTCGAGGCGATCGGCCGCGGCGAGGCCGGCCAGCCGCTCGCGGGCGTGCGCGTGCTCGATCTCACGCGCATCATCGCGGGGCCGGTCGCGGGCCGCACGCTCGCGTCGCACGGCGCGCAAACGCTGCTCGTCAACGGCCCGCACCTGCCGAACATCGCGTCGCTCGTGATCGACAACGGGCGCGGCAAGCGCTCCACGTGGATCGACCTGCGCGAGGCGGCGGGCGTCGCCGCGTTGCGCGATCTCGCACGCCACGCCGACGTATTCCTGCAGGCCTATCGCCCGGGCGCGCTCGCCGCGCGCGGGTTCTCGCCGCAGGCGCTCGCGGAACTGCGGCCCGGCATCGTGTGCGTGTCGGTGTCCGCATACGGGCACGCGGGGCCATGGTCGATGCGGCGCGGCTTCGACAGCCTCGTGCAGTCGGCGAGCGGCATCGCATGGAGCGAGCAGCACGCGGCGCACGCGGATGGCCCGCGCCATCTGCCGTGCCAGGCGCTCGATCATGCGACGGGTTATCTGGCGGCATTCGGCGCTATGATCGCGCTCGCGCGCCGGGCGACGGAAGGGGGAAGCTGGCACGTGCGGTTGTCGCTCGCGCAGACGGGGCGCTGGCTGCAATCGTTCGGCGTGGTGCCGGACGGTCTGCACGCACCGGAGTTCACGCCCGACGACGTGCGCGACCGGATCGACCGGAGCGCGTCGCCGTTTGGCACGATCGATGCGGTGCGCCCGGCCGAACGCCTGTCGGCGACGCCGCCGCGCTTCGCTCGGCCGCCCGTCCCGCTCGGCACAGACGACGCGCGCTGGCTGTGAGCGCGGGCGGCGCGGTGCCCGTTACTTGCGCAGCTCGACGACGAAGTCGTAGTAGTCGTTGCGGCAGTAGGTATCGGTGAGCTCGATCGCGCGCTGGTCGGCCGTATAGCCGATCCGCGTGATCAGCAGCAGCGCGTCATGCGGCGCGATGCCCATCTGTTGCGCGATCTCGTCGGTCGCGTTGACTGCGCGGAAATGCTGCAGCGCGCGCACGATCGGCGTGCCGCGCGCTTCGAGATAGCTGTACAGCGAACCGCCGATCGCCTGCGGATCGGGAATCAGCGTGGCGGGGAACGTCGAGTTCTCGACGGCCATCACGATGCCGTCGGCGAGGCGCAGGCGCTTCAGCCGCGTGACCGATGCGGCCGGCGACAGGCCGAGCTGAATCACTTCGTCGCGGTTCGCCGGCTGGATTTCGCGCTCGAGCCACTGCGAGCTCGGCTTGAAGCCGCGGCGCTCGAGCATCTCGCTGAAGCTCGACAGCCGCGACAGCGGATCCTCGTAACGCGGCTGGATGAAATTGCCGGCGCCCTGCGTGCGGCGGATCAGGCCCTGCTCGACGAGCAGCGCGATCGCCTTGCGCGCGGTGATGCGCGACACGCCGAGCGCTTCGGACAGCACGCGCTCGGACGGTAGCGCCTCGCCGGCCGCCCAGCGATTGTCGTGGATCGCGTCGCCGAGCTTGCGGGCGAGCTGCAGATAGAGCGGCGTGTCGTGGTCGGGGTCGGGGCGCAGGTCCTGCCAGCGGTCGTCCGTGGGTGACTTCATGGAATGGGTATCGATCAGGTTGCCGGCCATTCTAAGTCATCATGCGGCGCCGTTATAGCCGGTTTTTGCCGTGTAATAGGTGAGCGCCGCACTGATTGACTACACTGATGCGTCGTATTTGATGCTTCGGCCGCGATGCGCGGCCACGAATCTGCAGCGAGGAACGCATGACAGACACGATCGCCACGGTCGTCCTGCCGGACGGCGAGACGATTCCGAAGCTCGGCCTGGGCACCTGGGAAATGGGCGAGCGGCCCGCGCGTCGCGCCGACGAGATCGCCGCATTGCGCGAGGGTATCGCGCTCGGGATGACGCTGGTCGACACCGCCGAGATGTACGGCGACGGCGCGACCGAGGAACTCGTCGGCGAGGCGCTGGCCGGCCTGCGCGACGACGTGTTCCTCGTCAGCAAGGTGTACCCGCATCATGCGAGCCGGCGCGGCGTCGTCGCCGCGTGCGAGGCGAGCCTCCAGCGTTTGCGTACCGATCATCTCGACCTGTACCTGCTGCACTGGCGCGGCTCGGTGCCGCTCGAGGAGACGGTCGAGGGGTTCGAGGCGTTGCGGCGCGCGGGCAAGATCCGGCACTGGGGCGTCAGCAACTTCGATACGGCCGACATGGCCGAGCTCGTCGACGAGGCGGGCGGCGGCGCGTGCGCGACCAACCAGATCCTCTACAACATCGCGCGGCGCGGTGCGGAATTCGACCTGCTGCCGTGGCTTGCCGACCACCGGATGCCCGCGATGGCCTACAGCCCGGTCGATCACGGGCGGCTGCCGAAGCGCTCGCCACTCGACGAGATCGCGCGACAGCGCGGCGTGTCGGTGACGCGTCTCGCGCTTGCCTGGGTCCTTGCGCAACCGGGTGTGTTCGCGATTCCGAAGGCGTCGCGGATCGAGCACGTGCGCGACAATCGTGCGGCGCTCGATCTCGTGTTGAGCGATGACGAGCGCGCGCAGATCGACGGTTATTTCCGTCCGCCGCGCAGCAAGCGCGCGCTCGAAATGCTCTGACGGCACCTGCTCAGGCGATGCGTCGGTCAGTGGCCATGGCCGCCGGCCGATCCGCCGCTGCCGCCATTGCCGTTGCCGTTGCCGACACCGTTGGCACCGCCGTTGCCGGCGCCACCATTACCGTTGCCATTCCCGTTGCCGCCGCCGTTGCCGTGACCGCCGGTTCCATGACCGCCGGCGCCGCTGCCGCTGCCGCTATTACCTTGGCCACCGTTGCCACCGGCGCTACCGCCGCCATTGCCGGCACCGCCGCTGCCATTGCCATTCCCGTTGCCGTGACCGCCGCTGCCGCTGCCACCGCTGCCACCGCTGCCACCGCTGCCACCGCTGCCGCCGCTGCCGCCGCTGCCGCCGCTGCCGCCGCTGCCGCCGCTGCCGCCGCTGCCGCCGCTGCCGCCGCTGCCGCCGCTGCCGCCGCT
>NZ_VWWG01000289.1:0-4213 GCF_011753085.1 Burkholderia sp. Tr-862 | reverse complement strand
GCGGCGACGCGCTGTGGGCCGAACTGACGGCCGAGGCGCCCCGCGCGGGCGGCATGCGAGCGGCGTAGGGCCGCGCGCCGCGCGCCATACCACGCGCCGCGCGCCATACCACGCGCGATGCGCAACGGCTAAGATGCGGGATGCGTTGCACGATCAGACGCGTACGCGGAGCAATCGCCATGGTGGATCGCCCGACTCTCGACGCCTACGAAGCCCATGCCGCGCAATACGCGCAGGACTGGCTCGACCAGGCCGCCCCCGACGACATGTATGCGCTGCTCGAGCAGTATTTCTCGCCGGGGCCGACGGCCGATGTCGGTTGCGGCGCGGGGCGCGACACCGCGTGGCTCGCTTCGCAAGGATTCGACGTGCGCGGCTACGACGCGAGCGCCGCGCTGCTCGCCGAGGCGCGCTTGCGCCACCCGTCGCTGACGTTCGAGCTGGCCACACTACCGGCGCTCGCCGGCGTGCCGTCCGGCGCGTTCCGGAACGTACTGTGCGAGACGGTCGTGATGCACCTCGACCAGGCCGATGCGGCCGCGGCGGCCGCACGGCTCGCCGCGCTGCTGATGCCCGGCGGCACGCTGTACCTGAGCTGGCGGGTGGCCGGCAACGGTGGGTTGCGCGACGAGCGCGGCCGCTTGTACACGCCGCTCGATTCGGCGCGCATGCGTGCGGCACTCGGCGCCGGCATGCAGGTGATCGACGAGCATGAAGTCGTCAGCGCGTCGTCCGGCAAGCGCGTGCACCGGCTGATCGCGCGCCGGGCCGACGATGTCAACGGCGCCGCATGAGCGCGGCGCG
The DNA here is from genome assembly GCF_011753085.1 of Burkholderia sp. Tr-862. Lineage (NCBI taxonomy): Bacteria > Pseudomonadati > Pseudomonadota > Betaproteobacteria > Burkholderiales > Burkholderiaceae > Burkholderia > Burkholderia sp. Tr-862. The sequence goes on along the minus strand of NZ_VWWG01000289.1, from coordinate 3,409 downwards.
CACCTTCATTCGCGGTTGAGCGCCGCTTCCCAGTTGATGTCGACGCACAGCACCTGCATGCCGGTCGCGACCGGCGCGGCGATCGATGCGGTCACGCACAAGTGCGCCTCGTTGATCGACAGGTATGGCGGCGTCAGATGCACGCGGCCCGGCGCGCGCATCGCGTGGCTGAAGTACGGGCGGCGCTCCCAGCTCGCGCCTTCCGAATGCAGCAGCGGCCGGAAGCGTTTCGCCCGCTGCGATACGCTGCCGCGCGCGAGCACGTTGTCGCCGATCTGGCGGCCCGATGCATCGAGCAGGAAGCAGCGCGCGGTTTCCGGCAACCCGAGCACGGCGCCGGCGGCGTCGATCAGCGGCTCGCCCGCGGCGAGCTTCTGGCTCGCTTCCTCCAGCGCGGCGACATACGGCGCGAGGCGTTCGGCCTGCGTGCGTTCGCGTTGCGCGACGCGCAGCCGCAATGCGGCCGACAGCGTGTCCATGCAGCCGGCGGCGGCCTGCGGTTGAACGGGATCGACGCTTGGCCCCGCGAAGTACTGCCCTTGCACGAAATCGACGTCGCATTCGAGCGCGATCAGCGCGTCGCGCTCGGTCGAGAGCCCGCCCATCAGCACGAGCTGGCCGGATTCGTGCAGCAGCGACACGAGCCCCGGCAGCACGCGTTCGAGATGCGAGTGCTCGCTCGCCTGCGCGAGGATGCCGCGATCGAGCGTGACGATGTCGGGGTGCAGGTGCCACACGCGGTCGATGTTCGAATGCTTCGCGCCGAAGCCGCCGAGCGCGATCAGGAAGCCGGCCTTGCGCAACCCGTCGACGATTGCCGCATAGCGCGGCGTCTCGCCGCCCGCCTGTTCGGGCACTTCGAGCACCACGCGATGCGGCGGCAGGCCGAGCGCCTTCAGGTTCGCGAGCAGCGCGTCCCCGTAGACGGTGTCCATCAGCGCGGCCGGATGCAGGCTCAGGAAGAGCCATTCGTCGTGACTGTCGAACGCGTGGAAGTTGCCCAGGTGCAGCGATTCGGCGAGCCGGCCGAGCTCGAGCAGGTCGCCGCGCCGCGCTGCCTGCGTGAATACCTCGTGCGACGCGACCTGGCGGCTTTCCTCGTCGTGCGCGCGCAGCGACGCGTGATAGCCGATCGCGCGGCGGTGCGACACCGAGAAAACAGGCTGGAACACGCTGAACACGGTGTACGCGCCGTACAGCACGGTGCGCCGCTTTCCGTCGTCGCCGGCGACGGGGCGGGGCGGCTGGAAGCCGGGGGGATCGATGTCGATCATGCTCATGATGTCGGCCGAAGGGAGACTGCCAGTTTACCTACAGAATAGGCGAGCAAGAAGTATGCACGGCGTCGTGCCCCGTGTGGCGGGCCGCCGCGGGCGCCGGCTGCCGCGCGGTGCAGCATGGCCGCACCGACATGGTGCGCACCGCGCCGTCGTGGCGATCGCGGCGGCGCGCGCCGGGCGTCACGCGCGTTCGGACGGGTCGGTCTTCTGCGTGCGGCCGCGGATTTCGGGTGCGAGCTGCGCGAAGATCCACGCCGACGCGGCCGTGATGATCCCGACGCAGATGAAGGTCGCATGGAACGCGGGCAGCGTATTGCTCGGCGTCACGGTGCGCAGCATCCCGGTGAAGGTCGCCAGCAGCGCACCGGCGACTGTGACGCCGAGGCTCATCGACAGCATCTGCACGAGCGAGAACAGGCTGTTGCCGCTGCTTGCGCCGCCGGTGCCGAGATCCTTCAGCGTCAGCGTGTTCATCGCGGTGAACTGCATCGAGTTGAAGCCGCCGAACAGCGCAAGGTGCACGACCTTCACCCATACGGGCACCGTGTCGCGCATCAGCGCGAAGCTCGCCATCATCACGCCGACCATGATCGTGTTCGCGAGCAGCACCTTGCGGTAGCCGTGCCGCGTGATCAGGTGCGTGATGATCCGCTTCGAGAACATCCCTGCCGCCGCGACCGGCAGCATCATCAGCCCGGCCTCGAACGCCGAATAGCCGAGGCTCACCTGCAGCAGCAGCGGGATCAGGTACGGCATCGCGCCGCTGCCGATCCGCGCGAACAGGTTGCCGAGCAGGCCGACGCTGAACGTATGGATCTTGAACAGTTCGAGCGAGAAGATCGGCTGCGGCGCGCGCACCGCGTACAGTCCGTACGCGACGAAGCACGCGAGGCTCAGGATCAGCAGTACGAGCACGGCCGCGTGCTGCATGCCGAGATCGGCGAGCCCGTCGAGCGACAGCGAGATCGCGACCATCCCGATCGTCAGCAGCAGATAGCCCTTCAGGTCGAATCGGCCGACGGCCGGGTTGCGCGAGTCGGGCATCGAATAGAAGGTCGCGACGCAGCCGGCGACGCCGACCGGCACGTTGATCAGGAAGATCCAGTGCCACGACGCGATCTTCACGAGCCAGCCGCCGAGCGTCGGCCCGATCAGCGGACCGATCAACCCGGGAATCGCGACGAACGACAGCGCGGGCAGGTAGCGTTCGGCCGGGAACGTGCGCAGCACGGCGAGCCGCCCGACCGGCAGCAGCATCGCGCCGCCCACCCCCTGCACGACGCGGAACACGACGAGTTGCTGCAGCATATGCGCGTTCGCGCACAGCAGCGAGCCGAGCGAGAACACCAGGATCGCGCTGAAGAACACGCGCCGCGTGCCGAACGTGTCCGCGAGCCAGCCGGAAACGGGGATCATCACCGCCATCGTCAGCGAGTACGCGATCACGACCGACTGCATCCGTAGTGGCGATTCGCCGAGACTTACGGCCATCGACGGCAGCGCCGTGTTGACGATCGTCGCATCGAGCGTCTGCATGAAGAAGCCCGTCGCGACGAGCCACAGCATCACGGTGAGGTTCTTTTCGCCGAGAGCGGCGGCGGGAGGGCGTTGGAACATGGGGGCGGACCGGGGGCGCGGGACAGCCGCCATTGTAGGCAAAGCCGCCGGAACACGCAGAATGGGGGGGCGCGCGAGCCGTCCGGACGCGATACCGGGCGGACGCCCGTCCGCCGGCGGACCGGTACAGTTCAGCCGAAAGTGTCTGCAGGCGTATCTGTCCGTGTGTTGCCGCTGTCCGGAATACTGGTGTCATCGAACCCACGCGACCCGGAGGCCGCCATGCGCGAACTGCGACTCTACGAGATGGACGGCAACGAGCCGGCCGCGCGGTGGCGGATCGTCGATCGCACCGCGCTGCAGGTCGCGGACGGCGACCTGTGGGTGACGGTCGAGGGCCGGCCCGACGATCACTGGCTGCGCGCCGGCGAGTCGCTGGCGCTGCTGCCCGGCATGCGTGTATGGGTCAGCGCGGCGGCCGGCGGTGCGGTGTTCGCGTTCGGCCCGCAGGCGGCGCCGGCCGTGCACGCCACGCCGATCGCGTGGCGACGGTTCGCCGCATGGCGCGCCGG
>NZ_VWWG01000288.1:0-4191 GCF_011753085.1 Burkholderia sp. Tr-862 | reverse complement strand
CTCCGGCGCCGGCGTCGGCCGCGCGCCCGGCGCCCGCTGTTGCACCGGCGCCCGTCTCGCAGGGGATGAGCGGCGATGCCGAGTTCCGCATTGCCGGCGAGCGCCGCGGCTTTACCTGGCCGCGACCGCGGAAGCTGTCGAGCGTCGAGCGGGCCGCGCTGCGCGCGATGCTGAGCGCGAATCCGGCCACCGCGTCGCTGCTGTTGCTGCTGCCGGTCGCGATGCGCAACGGCCTGTCGGTCTCGATCGGTGCGGGCGCGGGGGCCGGGCTGGAAACCGGGGGCGCCGGCGCGGTCGGCCTCATCTTCGACGCCAACGGCGACGACATCGGCGTGTTCGTGTCGGGCGAGCTCGACTTCGGCTACATCGTGTCGGCGAGCCTCACGGGCCAGATCAGCTTGCTGCGCGGCCATATCGACGATTTCTCGGGCACCGGTACGACGGTGGGCGTCATGGTCGGCGAAAGCCCGGCCGGCGGCATCTCAGCGCTGTTCAACGCGCGCAACGAATTCGTCGGCGTCACGCTGGCGGCCGGCGTGAGCGTCGGCAGCCCGGTGAGCATCTTCGTCGGCGTCTCGCGCGCCGCGTCGGGCACGATCGCCACCGCGTCGGCGCTCGCATGGTCGCGCGGCCTGAGCGACGACCCCGAGGCGTACGGCATCGATACGCCGCCGTACAGCGACGACGATGCGGCCGCCGAGCCGCCCGCGACGGCCAGCGCGCTGGCGCTGGGCGCGCGCGAGAACAGTCTCGTCACGCGCACCGCGGCCAGCCCGAATTTCGACGAGGGGCGCGGCAGCAAGACGATCGACCGGATCATCATCCACATCGCCGATGTGCCCACGGTCCAGCAGGTGGTGAATACCTTCACCAATGCCGCGTCCACGGTGAGTTCGCATTACCTGGTCGGGCAGGCGGGCGAAGTCGTCCAGTTCGTGTCCGAGGCCGACACGGCGTGGCACTGCAAGGGCTCGAACCAGCGCAGCATCGGCATCGAACATATTGCGGTGAAGCGCGGCGGCGCCGACTACCCGCGTCGCAACGGCACCGTCCAGCATTTCGACGCGCTGGCGCCGACCCAGCTCCAGTACGAAACCTCGGCGGCGCTGGTCGCGTCGCTGTGCGACAAGTATCAGCTGCCGATCAATCGCACGACGATCATGGGCCACCGCGAGGCCGACACGTCGACCGGCCATACCGCGTGCCCCGACGGCAACTGGGATTGGGACTACTTCATGCGGCTGGTCAACAGCCGCACCTGCCAGCCGCAGGCGGCCGGCCAGGCGCTCGGGTTCGACGCACGCGGCCTCGGCGATGACATTCCGCTCGATCCCGGCGTCGGCGGCCTGTCGATCGGCACCGATGCGCTGGAGATCGGCGACATCATTCTCAGCACCACCGGCAATTCCGGCTCCGGCGTCATTCGCGCCGGCTCAGGCGCCGAGGTCAGTCACGCGATGCTCTATGTCGGTCAGGGCGGGCAGGTGATCGAGGCGATTCCCGGCGGGGTCCAGCTGCGCCCGCTCGCGGATGCGCTGGCCGACGCGCGCCTCGCGGTCGCGTTTCGGGTGCCGGGCCTGACCGATACGCAGCAGCGGCAGGTCGCCGATGCCGCCGCGCGCTACCTCGATCGCGGCTTCAACTATGTCGGGCTGGTGCGCTGCGGCGGCTACCTGATCGATCGCCGCGCGTGCGACCTGCTGTCGGGCGACGCGGCGCAGCGCTGTCGCCGCTTCGTCGGCCGCATCGAGCTCGGCGAGGGCGCCGACACCGACAGCTTCTTCTGTTCGCAACTGGTCGCCCAGTCGTTTCAGGACGCAGGCAAGCCGATCGTCAGCGTGCCGCCGCACTGGGTGCCGCCGGGCGATCTCGCCAGCTTGTCGACCGGCACGATGGCCCCCGGAACGCTCGCGTATGTCGGCCATCTGAAGGCGCCGATCCCGAGCCGCGGCTTCTTCGGCATGAGCCAGGCGCTGTCGGTCGCGCCGGGCGCCGCGCGCGCGTTGGGCGCCGACGACTGGACGGTGAACTGGGACGAGGTGCAGATGACCCCGCAGCCCACCGACATGGGCTGCTGGGCGACGGCCGCGTCGATGGTGCTCGGCTGGCGCGACAACCAGAGCGTCGATCCGGCGCTGCTCGCGCGCTGCATCAGTCTCGAGCGCCAGATGCGGGACGGCCTGGCGCCGGCCGAGGTGGCCGGGTTCGCCGCTGCGTCGAGCCTCACGGTCGAACCCAATGCGTGCTTCGCGCCCGAAGGCTTTCGGCGGCTGCTGGAAGCGAACGGGCCGATCTGGGTCGCCGAAGTCGTGCGCGCGCCGGTCAACTTCTTCCATGCGGTGGTGGTGACGGGCATGTATCGCAGCGGCGACGCGTATTTCGTGCGGATCACCGATCCGCTGGACCGGGTGGTCGGCACACCGGGCCATCCCGGCGCGCGTACGCTGCCGCCGACCCACGCGACCGGCAGCCGCTACATCATGACCTACGAGGATTTCGTGTCGGAGTACGAGGCGGCGGCCGGCATCGGCGTGCTCCAGCTGATGCATTCGGGCGGCACGTTCGGTCACCTGATCAATCGCGGCAGCGCGGCGGGCGCGGGCTACGCGCTCGGCGTCGCGCCGCCGGTCGCGGGCGGCGAATTCGGCTTCGGCGCGAGCCTGACCCGGCGCACCGAGCATCGCGACGGGCGCAGCTACGACCTTGCGCAGCTGGCCGGGCTGGTCCAGCCCGCCAATGCGCTGGCGGGCGGCGCCGGGCAGCCGCGCATGGCCGGTCAGCACGTCATGCTCGACGACTGGCCGTACATCGACGGGCCGAGCGGCCGCACGTCAGCGCCGGTATCGATCGACTGGGCGTGGCAGGGCGGCGCGGTCGGCGACGTGACGATCGCCGCGGGCGACGGACAGATGCTCGACGGCTGGAGCGCATTCGTCCGCGCGGATATCGGCCGCGGTGCCGGCACGCCCGAACGGGCGAGCGTCACGCTGCGCATCACCACCACGTTCCGGCATGCGGGCGAGGAGGATCAGGTCGGCGTGACCGAGGTGACGCTGAACGGCGACGGCCGCTTCCAGACCGTGCATGGCGCCGACGGCGCGCCGCCGCTGCCGTCGAGCGGCACGCAGCCGGCGGCGCGCGAACTGCAACCTGCCTGACCCCGAGGGACACGCGCGATGGCTCGCCACATTCCCCCTCCGCCACCCCGCGGCGCGATCACGCCCGCGGTGGCACTTGCTCGCGACGCGTTCGGCCGCGAGATCGTCGACAGCTCTGGGTCGGGCGACCCGGTCAGGCAGGACGGCGCGTTGCCGCAAGCGGCGCCGGCCGGCGGTTCGGGCGCATCGACGCCCCCCAAGGAGAAGGCGACGGACGCCATCGGCCGGCGTGCGGCGGCGCTGGCCGACGCGATCGACTTTCCCACCTTCGTCGCGAGTCTCGTGCATGGCACGTACGACGCGATCGTCGACAGCTCGATCAAGCAGGTGGAGAGTTTCGCCGACCTGGTCGGCGCGGTGGCCAAGCCGCTGGACCAGTTCACGCAGGAGAACGTGACCGACGGGCAGGCGCGTGCGTGGCTGGTCGAGCAGTATCCGCACGACGTGACGCTGGTGCAGGACGGCGGTGAATACCGCCTTGCGCCGGCGGTCCGGGCAAGCGACGACGACGCGGCGCCCGCGCCCGCGTGGCTCGCCGATTTCGGCGCCGCCGACGGCGCGTTCGACGCCCAGACGCTCGAATCGGTGGTGCTGCCCCGCGCCCGCGAGCGCGTCGCGCAGCATCGGTTGTCGACGCTGTCGACGATGGTGCTGCTGGGCATGCAGCGGGTCGTGGTCAAGGACGGCACGATCGCCGCCAGCCTCAATTTCCAGGCCAAGGCGCGCGACCGGGCCGCCGTGCAGTATGCGACGTCGAACGACCCGTCGTCGGGACAGACGACCTGGGGCGGACGGGGGACGTCGGGCGACGTGGTCACCACGGTCTCCACCGTTGCGGTCAATGCGCAAACCGACACCGATCTCAAGGCGACGCTGACCGGGAAGGTGAGCATCAATTTCGCGTCGGAGACGCTGCCGCTCGACCGTTTCGTCGACGAGGCGTCGCGCAATCTGCTGGAGCGGCACAGCCGGCCGGCGGCGCGGATCGCGCCACCGGCGCCGACGGCCGCCCAGCCTGCGGCGCCCGTTGCGG